>PSRF01000342.1 GCA_003175865.1 Blastocatellia bacterium | reverse complement strand
TCGTTTCGCAGATCAAGGCCATTGGGTGTAGAGTCGAGAAGAAAATTTTCTCTTAAAGGTCATCGTCTATGTCGTCAGCCATTACCAGCAAATCGTCACATCAAACGTTTTCTATCGGCGATCAAGCATTCAATTCACGACTCATTATTGGGACGGGTAAGTATCGGAGTTTTGATGAAATGCGCGCCGCGCACAAGGCATCGGGTGCTGAGATGGTCACGATTGCTGTGAGGCGAGTGCCCCTTGATCGCAGCACAGAATCTTTTCTCGATCATTTAGATTCCTCGCTGAAGATCCTTCCGAACACGGCTGGTTGTTATTCCGCAGAGGAAGCGATCCGAACAGCGCGATTAGCACGTGAAGCGCTTGAGACTGACTTTCTAAAACTCGAAGTCATAGGGGATCAAACAACGCTGTTTCCAGATAATGAGCAAACACTTGAAGCCGCGCGTGTGCTTGTTAAGGAAGGGTTCGTCGTACTTCCATACTTCAATGACGATCTAATCATGGCGAAGAAGTTACTCGATATAGGATGTGCCGCAATCATGCCACTCGCAGCACCGATTGGATCCGGACTCGGCGTTCAGAATCCCGCCAATCTGCGAATCATGCGTGAACAGCTGCCAGACGCAACGATTATCGTTGACGCTGGAGTGGGAACAGCGAGTGACGCAGCTATAGCAATGGAACTTGGGGCCGACGGAGTGTTGATGAACACAGCTATTGCTGAAGCTTCGGATCCTGCCAAGATGGGTGAGGCGATGAAGCTCGCGATTGAAGCTGGTCGGCTTGCGTATCTTGCGGGTCGCATGCCGAAGCGACTCTACGCTAGTGCCTCGAGTCCTTTGACTGGTGTTGTTCGCTAGTTCTGAGAGATAAACGCAAAGGAATCCAGGAACTTATCAACGTTTTGAGACTCATCGTACCCCTTGTAGACCAACGTCGCGAGTTGAATCACGCGATTGCCAACCAAGAAAACCCTGGACCTTAAATTCACCTGTTGAGTTTCACTGGTAAACTCCAACGCCGGTCTTCCATCCATATCGTAAGTCTTCGAGGTGAGCAGCGTTGCTTTCAAGCCTAAGTTGAAATTGTCCCTGTTCGCTTCAAGCTCTTTCTGCGGATCGATTCGAACACCGGGTGCGTACTCGCCAAAACCAATCAGGAAAATTGCTTTCCCCGCACTCACGGTGTAGAGGTGCGTCGTGAAATTCTCTTTCACGCTGACGTCCTCTTTCGGTTGGCTCGGCAACATCACCACGAAGTTGCCACCTTTAGGTGTGAAGCGAATCCATTCTGACGTCTGGCTAATGGCTGGTTGGAGCAATAACACCAGGACTATCGCGCTAGGGATTATTTTTCGCATTGTGTTCCCTCATTAGAAAAACGTGATGGCGACAAACTATAACAAGTTCATCAATATGTAACGAAGTTTTTGTCAGGGTTCAGAGGCGGTTTGGTAGGAGCAACTTCACTGATTCCTGTTCCCGCATCACGCGCTCACCAAACGGTGTGATATCCACCATTGGATATGCACCGCCTTTAACAAGAAGGCATCCAGCTTCGATCAATGAGTCGATGAGGACGAGGAGCGCATCTTGTTTCATGTCTTTCAGAATCCCGTAAGTCGACAACTCGTTCAAGTGCGCTTGCAATAGTTTCTGAGCGGCCGAACCTCTTAGCGTCCCAGCAAGCAGGTTTTTCCCAAACCGACCTCTCATTCGCTTCGCGCAAGCCAACGTCTTGCGTACTCGCAACAACTCATCTGCTGATAAATCTCTTGGTTCTGACGGCAACAACGTGGATGAAGAGAGAGCTGATATCGATGAGACTTTCTGTCGGAACGCGTGTGGCGCGCAATTGCCGCAACTGCCGCAGTCGCGAAGGTGGTGACGATCGCCAAAGTAATTGAGGATGTAGGAGCGGAAACAAGTCTGCGAATAGCAGAACTCGATCATCTCTCGAAGCTTTCGTCGTTCGAGTTCACCACGTCTTGCAACATCCTGGTATTTCACCCGTAATTCATGCGGCGCGACGTTGTCCAGCATGATGATCGTTCGCGAACGTCGGGCGGAGCCGTTTACCCTGCGATCGAGAGTTGCGTTTCGTTCGATGTGCCCTGCGCGTTCCAAGAGGTAAAGAACAGACTGAACAGCCATTTCGTTACTCACGCCTGACCGTGCGGCTATTTCATTACTCGAAAGTTCGATCTGTCGCAGCTTTGTTTCTCTGAGAGCCTGATACACGTCGCGAATTACAGTCGCATCAGGATAGGAGCCCTCAATGAAGAAGTCATGGGTATTCTTGTCGGCGTAATTAAATAGAAGGACACACGTCGAACGCAGTCCGTCGCGACCCGCCCGGCCAATTTCCTGGTAGTAAGCCTCTATGGATCCTGGCATTTGGTAGTGAGCAACGAAGCGTATGTCAGGCTTATCGATTCCCATTCCAAAGGCGTTGGTAGCAACAATGATTTGTGTCCGACCAGACATAAAGTCTTCTTGTGACTTCGCTCGCACAGCGTCTCGCATACCAGCATGATAGGTTGAGACATTCAGCCCCTCAGCATGCAGATCTGCACCAACATCTTCAACGGCCTTACGTGTCGCTGTGTAGACGATGCCTGAACCCTCATGTGCGTTGGCGAGTGCTTTGATGCGCGTGATCTTCTCGCGCTGTTTCTGGATCTGGACGACGTTGATGGCCAGGTTGGGCCGATCAAATCCGCTGACAAACGTTCGTGGTTGTTTAAGGCCGAGTTGTTGAATGATGTCCGAGCGAACGTAGGGAGTTGCCGTTGCAGTTAATGCCAGAGTTTGCACATCCCCGAGTGTGCTTCTGATAGTTTTGAGCCGAAGGTAATCTGGGCGGAAGTCATGACCCCATGTTGAAATGCAGTGCGCCTCATCGACTGCAAAAAGGGAAACCCTTATCGCTCGAAGCGCGGCATTAAAACGACCACTCCGAAAACGTTCCGGCGCCACGTACACGATCTTGAACTGTCCACGGCGCACAGCCTCGATTCGTTGCCATTGTTCGGATTCGCTAAGTGAGCTGTTGATGAACGTTGCCGGCAAATCGTGCGCACGAAGTGAATCCACCTGGTCCTTCATCAACGCGATCAAGGGAGACACGACCAGCGTTGCTCCTTCGCGCATCATCGCTGGCAGTTGATAGCAGAGAGACTTGCCGCTGCCAGTAGGCATTACGACAATCGCATCTTTTCCTTCGATGATCGCGCCAACAACCTCAGCCTGACCCTCGCGAAAGTTAGTAAAGCCGAAGTGTTGATTGAGAAGAACACGAGCGTGTTCGAGGGAATCCATGGCTGAGTCTAAGATTTACGAACTGCCTCCTGCAAGATCGTTCTTGTTGACTAAGGAGGTATTGCCAGAACTGACGAGCTAGCCAAACGCACGAACAACATTTCCTGGAAGTGAAGGACCGGCACTCGATATTCTTCCGAGGAGATGTTCGAGAAGAATTGATTGCTCATTGCTATCTCAATTTTGCCCGACGTCGTTTGGGTACATGATGCTGGAGCAACACTGCTGTTTCTGGGATTAGGTGTGCCAGCGGCGAAGTCGTTGGCGTTGTTCTGAGTATTTGTGCATCCGTTTGCCGCGCGCAGTATCGCGTTTGTGTTTGAAGGTGCAGGAGCTGGGGCTGACCCTCGAAAACAGTTTGCAGCAGTTCCGTAACCAACAAAGTCAGCGATGCTTGTGCTCACCGGACACGTTCCACTTAAGGTAAGCGTATTTGAAACCAGGGCAACTTTACCGGCGGTTGCGGCAAGGGCTATGTTGCCGCTCGTGTCAGGCGCTATTAGAGGCTGACCATTTGTGCCTCCAGATGCTTCTTGAATTAGATAGTGTTGACCTGGTACTAGTGTAAACGCTGTGAGCGGCGTTACTGACCATGTTGACGCAGTCGCACTCGCATATTGAACCGACCAGCCCGTGAGATCGACTACCGCACTGCCGGCATTAAAGATCTCGATGAAATCATTTCGCAGGGGCGCGCCGGAATTGCCGCCTCCACCAAAGATCTGGCTCAACACAACCTTAGGAGAAGCTACTGGTGAAGGCGATGGAGACGGAACGGGAGTCGATGTTGGAGTCGGACTCGGTGACGGTGTCAGTGTGGGAGTTGGACTTAATGATGGCGAAGGCGAAGGCGTTGGACCAGGCGTTGGAGCACTATTTCGGTTTTGTGGATCGCTCGGTGTTAATAACTGAAAATCGTTGATATTGTCATCGGTGTCCCACCCATTACCGTTTGCTCCACCCGGCCTTCTTTCAAAGCTTTGGTTCGCATCGGTGGTTAAAGAAACAAGCGGAGTTCCCTCCCTAAAAGCAGAACCAACACTCAAACCGACTTGGTCCACAATAAGGTCGTTCGACAGTGTTAATGCCAGACCACCGTCATTCGCGATACCACTGGAATACGTTTGATCTCCGAGCACGTTACTGCTGTAGCCTGCAGAGTTTGTCGCGAGGAAATAACAATGCGGAGCAAGAATGGTTCCGGCAGTGATGATCAGGCGAGTCGTTATCGCTCCGGAGTTGCTCGATCCCTTAATCTTCCAAGCAGACAAATCAACGGCAGCATCAGTTCGATTGTAGAGCTCGATAAACTCGTCGCTCGCGCCGTTTGGTCCGCGAGTCCGAAACTCACTGATGAGCACCGGCGCAGTCCCAGTGGGCAACGGTGTAGGAGTCGGAGTCGGAGTTGGTGAGGGCGTGGGTGTTGGAGTAACTGTCGGAGTTGGAGTTACCGTGGGAGTAGGCGTCGGTGTAGCGGTCGGTTTTGGTGTTGGAGTCGGAGTGGGCGTCGGTTGAGTTACGGTCACCAGAAACGCCGCAGATATGACACCGCGTGCGGAAGCAGTCACTTCAGTTGAGCCAACCTTGAGTGCCCTAGCCAAGCCGGTGGCGTCGACTGACAAAATGCCAGCAGGCTTCACGTTCCACTTAAAGAGCACATCGTTAAGAATTGCGCTGTCTTCGGAAAATGGAATGGCGGTGAACTGTATTTGGTCTCCTACGTTCAGTTCGCGCTTCGCAGCCGTGATAACAATGCGGGCGACGATAGGAAATGGAGAGAACGGCGAACCGTCAATGCGTGTTCCGGGAGTGAACAAACTTCCGTCGGTTACAACTGACCCGATCTTCACAAACCGGCCTGTTAGATCCGGCGACCTCGTCAGCGACTGGTTTATATCAGCGGGAATCCCTAAATTGCCCCCATAATTGATCGACGAAACTAACTCGCCTGATGGATCTCTTAAACTGATCGCGCCACCTGTGTTGCTGAGTGAAAGGCCGCCAGTCGACGTTTTGAAAACAGTTGCCCCATGGAAAGCCGCAGCGTTAAAGTCGAGATTACCGCCACCAAAAACAACTAACGCAGTTCCAGCAGCGATGATCGACAATTCAGGAAACTTGTGCCGTTCAGTCTCTGCCCCGTTCGACGTTCGCGTGAAGAGTTTGTAACCGGCAACATCAATGTCGCGGTTAGTTGTATTGACGATTTCTACAAACTCGTCGGCGCTCGCACTTCGTACACCATCGTGGTTTGCGTCACCGGCCAGGCCATCTGGTGGATCCGCAAGAAATTCGTTAATTAGTAACTCGCGGAGAGGACTGCCGCTTAGATCGAATGAGACCTCATTACTCTGTACTTCGTCGGCAGTGATTTTCAACACCGATGCGCCAGCGCCGCGAAGGGAATTCGGCACGAGCAGATGTACTTCATCGAGTCCCGGTACTGTCGAGGATCTTACGGCTTCGATTGCGACCTGTTCACCATTCATTTGCGCCGAGATGGTCCTCGCATGACGTAGACCCGTTGCAAAGGCTGCAATACGCAGGTTTCCGTCAGTCGGATCAAGAGGGCCAGTGATCAATTTATCGGCGTCGAGAATTGCGCCAGTTTGATCGTTGAACGAGAACAGTCCTGGAGATGCATTCACGATCCCAATTGGCGCAATGATCTTAAAACCATCGCGATTGACAACGACTATCTCAGTTGCGCCACTCTTTAAGTTCGCGGGCACTACGACCGTCAGTTCTGTTGGAGAGACGTAAACAATCTGAGCCGGCAACCCGTTGATCGATGCGACAACACCGGCAAGCGATACCGGAAACTGGCCCCCAGCTGTCAGTGTTGCGTATTGTGTCTGTGAACTGAATGCCTTGCCCTTGATGTTAACTAAACTTTCGGACGCGAACGTTTTCGTGGTTGAAGTGACGCTGTCTTCGGCGGCCGCATTGAAAGCCTCACATGAGCCAAAAGCAGGCCTCGGTCTAACACTGCCGAGGTAAATTTCTGAATTGTTTGCGAAGTCATCATTCAAGACTGGTCCCGAGAGAACACGAGGAAAGTTGAATGCAACCGAACTACCGTCAACGCTGAGTGAAGAGACAACTTCGGAGGTTGCATTTGATGGGGCATCTGTAATCTGTTGGATTTCACCCGTCGGAAGATCAAGCACATACAACTCAACACTGCCGTCGCTCGTGCTTGTGACTTTTCTTCTTGTGGCAAATGCGATGCGTTTGCCATCACCACTAATT
>PSRF01000299.1 GCA_003175865.1 Blastocatellia bacterium | reverse complement strand
CCTGAGCTCGCCGCAGACGATTGCGCTCTTCACCGGCGTTAACGTCCCGGGCTTCCCCGCCGATCAAATCGCGGGCAGCCGATTAGTTTCCATTGAGGACATTTACACCTTCAGCTCAACTGTGATTAACGAGGCGCGCATTGGCTACAACTTTCTCAGGGTCAATAATTCTCCTTTAGAGCCTATCAAGGATTCTGATGTTGGGATCAAGCGAGCTAATGCGGATACGTTTCCAGGCTTGGGGTTGATCCGCATTGCACCCACTGCTGGCGGGATCGCCTTTGGGACGGCAACTATAGTCATCGATCAACTCATCGCAGCGCCGTCGTCCACCCTTGCCGACATGATTTCGATAAGCAAAGGCAAACATAGTATTCGAACAGGTGCTGAGTTGCTTTACTACCAGCACAACAGCACAGAAAACCTGAACGCGCGCGGACAGATCGATTTCAATAACTTCAATGACTTCCTGACCGGTAAGGTTCTTCAATCAGTGTTTGGGACTGGTATCGCCGACCGTAGCCTACGCGCGAGTGACTACAGTTTCTTTTTCCAGGACGACTGGAAGATTTCGCGCAGGTGGACGCTGAATCTCGGACTGCGTTACGAATTGGATATGCCGCCCTACGACACCCGCGGACGAAACATGGACTTTGACCCAATGCTCTACCGACCGCGTTTGGAAGTAGGAAGCAATGGGCTTCCAATTGGCCCACCCATCGCAGGGTTCGTGCAGGCAGGAAACGTGATTCATCAGTACGATTTGCCGGATGTGCCGAATGTCGGTAAGCGCATCATCAAGAGTGTTGACCCGAACAACTTCGCACCGAGGTTTGGCTTTGCGTATTCGCCAATTGATTCAAGTCGCGTGGTAGTGCGCGGCGGCTACGGCATCTACTACTCGCGGATATCATTCCTTTACATGTCAACCGCGATTCAATTGCCCCCAAACTACATTGTCGGTCGGAGAAACAATCCACCCTCTTTCGCTGATCCTTACTTTCCGGCTCCGCCCGTAGATCAATTCCCGATCTTTGTGCCACCAATCGACCTCGCGACTTTGGTCTTCGATCGAAATCTCCGTACACCTTATTCTCAGGAATACAACGTGAGTGCGCAGTACGCTGTCAACAAAGATGTGGTTGTTGAAATTGCTTATGTGGGCGGTCGTGGGATCAACTTGCTTACCAATGTAGGGATAAATCAGGCCGCGCTCGCTAGCCCCCAGCATCCGGTAATCAACCAGGTATTGCAGGCGTTGAATCTACCTGGGGCGATCATTACGACAAACACTCCTGGAAACGCACAACTACGCGCGCCATTTCAGGGCACCAGCTTGTCAGCAGCGGGTGGGGCAGTTCCTGGCTTTGGCCAGACGCAATCGACTGCGGAATCCACCTACAACTCTCTCCAGATAAGCGCGACCAAGCGACTCTCGAATGGTCTCCAATTCCTTTCCTCGTATACATACGCCAAATCGATCGACAATGGTTCTGGCAGTGGCCTTGGGGCGGGAGCTCTCGATACGGGTACGATATTTGGCAACCAACTTGATAATCGAGCCAATCGTGGCGTTTCAAATTTCGATCGCGCGCATCGCTTTGTCTTGAGTTATCTGTGGGACTTACCACAACCAGTTTCAGTTGCGCGTTCAACCGCTGGGCGGTGGCTGCTGACGAATTGGCAGTTGGCAGGCATTGTAGTTGCGATGTCCGGTTTGCCTATTGATATCGTTGATGCGAATGCCGCCTCCCTCTATCTGGGGAACAACAACGGGCTGTCAAGACCGAATTGGGTTCCTGGCGCGACACGGAGCAGTGCAACCAGCAATATTCCTGGCGGATATTTCTTCAACCCATTTTCCTTTGCTCGGCCCGTTGTACCGGCGGGTCAGGTTATTCCCAGTTCGAACGGCACTGCGACCGCCGCCGCCGCCGGGACTGACTTCGGTAATGTCGGTCGCAACGTGTTGCGCGGACCGAAACAAACCAACGTCGACTTCTCAGTCATCAAGCGTTTTCCGCTGGGTGAATCGAAGAATATCGAGTTGCGCGCCGAGTTTTTCAATCTCTTCAATCACGTAAATTTTGCGAATCCAATCAGTAATTTCAACGCGGTGCCTGCAGCAAATATTTCTCCGGCAAATGGTCGAATCATAAACAATAATGCTGGAGATTTCGGCCGGGTCACCTCAACGAGCAACAACCCGCGCCTCATTCAATTCGCTCTTAAGATCAATTTTTGAAATCAATAACTTGAGAAATTGTACGCCGTGAGAGCTGACCTCGCTTTGTGAATGGGATGGGCCACGTAGTTGTTGCGAGAGGCTTGCGTGGTGATCTGACGTCGGTATAATGCTCCGCATCCGCACGGGTCATCAATCAAGCAGCATTTTTTTTACCATTAAAGATTCGCTGGAAGGCCGGCAGGTGGACCTTGCCGTCACCTTCGTCTTTCGTGGCTGTTGAATGAACTGGCAACACCAGTGCAGTGGCTTACTCGAAAGCGAAGAGAGCCAGCCTGCTGTTCTGATTCTCTTTAGGTTTCCAGACTCATCGGTGAACACGAGCTTTATAAGCGATCGCTCGTTCATTCTTTTTTAGAGTTGCTGTAGAACCTTTGATGAAGGAAGTTCTCATCTGATTCATCGACGTTTGGGTATCATGAATTTACGTTCGTCGCACCAAAGTCATCACGCGTCGTGTAGGAAGCGAGTTCTTATAGTGAACTGCTTCTTCGATGATTCGCGGCTGCCGGCGCGCAGGACCACAAAGTTTCCACAGGCAATGGGTCCCGTCTTTCTCGCGGGTGCCTTTAACATTGAATGCTGTGAAGTGCGTCTCTATAACGAAGTCGACAGCGGCCCGCTCGTTAATGAAGAAGCACTCGAGTGGCCTGACATGTTGGTGCTAACGGGCCTCACAAATACGTTCGATCGTATGCTCCATTTGACCGCCTACGCCCGGACGAAGAACCCTTCCATAATTGTTGTCGCGGGTGGACCAACGATCCGTGCCCTTCCTGTGCTAGCCCAACGCTATTTTGATTACTGCTGTCTGGGCGACATAGAAGAATTGTGTGAAGTGGTGAGTGACGCTTGGGGCCAAGCTTTCGTGGCAGAGGATATGCTGCCACGATATGACCTTGCCTATTGGATGCGCCGGATGGGATATGCCGAAACGACTCGCTACTGCAACTTCCGATGTTCATTCTGCTCATTGACTGGCGAGGGTCGCAGTTATCAGACCTACCCGCTGGAGTACATGCGTAAACAGGTCCTCGCGCTTGGGAAAAGAAAACATGTTCTCTTCATCGACAATAACTTTTACGGCAGCGATCGCGCCCACTTCCTCGCTCGCATGGATCTCATCGCGGAACTTCGTGAGGCCGGTTATTTAGAAAACTGGGGAGCGCTGGTGACAAGCGACTTCTTTCATAAGGATGATACGTTGACACTTGCCAGGCGACTCGGTTGTGAACTTGTTTTTTGTGGTGTCGAATCCTTCGATACCGAGTGGCTCATGGGCGCGCACAAGACACAAAACACAAACGTTCCGCAGGTGAAGTTGATCAGCAAGAGCCTGGAAGCCGGCATCGTACTCGTTTATGGCCTGATGCTCGACTTGGCCCATCGCACGATTGCGGACCTACGTCGCGAAATCGAATTCATTACGGGCACGCCGGAGATTACTTTGCCAAGTTTCGTCACACTGCCTGTCCCGCTTCTCGGCACGCCGCTGTTTGCAGAGTTCGCCGCTAAGGACGCATTTCTTCCGGGTATCAAACTGCGCGATATGGACGGCTCGACCCTTGTGCTTAAAACGGTCGACCCACTCAATGAGGCTGTCGCGTTCTTGCGTGAGATGTTGAGTCTGCGCGGTTACCGAGGCCGGGTTATTAAGCATTCCTGCCAGTTCCTTAAGATGTACCGCTCGCGACTTACTAAAATGCAGCTGATGTTCTCTCTGACGAATGCGGCGCTGCTATGCGCGTACTCCCTGGCGACGTCGCCGACTCAACTCGCCGCGCCGTCGGCGAAGGGACGGCGACGGACGCATGTCAGCACCACCGAAGTTTTAGACGGCGTATACACACCTGCATTTCGCGTGGACTCGCGTTACGAACACTTTTTCAAGCCGACAATGGTGACTGATGAGGCAGGGAAATTAACGAAAGAGATGATAGACTCAGGATTGCTCAAAAACGTCACGCTTCAACAGCAATCACAAGTAGCACTCGCGTAATTCATAAGGACAACAACATGCGAACCAGTATGGCTCTCCCCCGAGCGCTGCCGGCGTTATTGATCTTGTTGCTGCACACGCAGCCGATCATCGCAGTTGTTCGAGGAGCTCATGTGATCGATTGGATTGTTTGTACGGTCTTGTACCTGCTGTCGGCATTCGGTTTGGGAGTGGGCCTGCACCGCTACTTCGCTCACCGATCATTTGAAACAAGCAGAGCGTTTCAATTCGTCTTGTGTTTATTCTCTAGTATAGCGTTCGGTGATCCCGTCTGGTTTGCAGGAAAGCACCGGTTGCATCACAAGCACTCGGACACAAACCTGGACGTCCACAGCCCTCATCAGGGTTTTTGGTTCTGCTGGTTCGCAAGCATTTTCGATGAAGGTTACTCAGACGAGGAAATCTTAGCGAAAGCCCGCGACCTGACTCGGTACCCGGAGCTAATGTGGATACACCGACACTATTACATCTTCCCAGTTGCGATAGCCGCGGCCACATACCTCGTCGGTGGTTACTCAATGTTTGCTATCGGTTACTGCCTGAGCCTGTTGCTGGCCCTTCACGCGGCATCCGCTGTCAATTATTATTGCCACAAGGGCAAGAACCGTAGATACGACACTCAGGACCGTTCAACGAACAACAGCGTCCTTGGAGTACTCACCTTCGGCGAAGGTTGGCATAACAATCATCACCATTACCCCGGAACAGCGCGGGCCGGATTCTTCTGGTGGGAGCTGGACGTCTTTTATTACGTTTTAAGAATACTCTCGGTACTTGGTCTCGTCTGGAACCTGCGGGAGGTTCCGAATAGGGTGAAATACGATTTCGCCCCTTCCCCCAATGTTAAGGCTTAAGGAGCTAAAGTCATGGGCAAACTATTTCAAATTATGACGTTTGATGGCGGTGGCATTCGAGGCGCATTAGTCGCGGCACTGCTGCGGAGGCTACAGGGAAGATTCCCCGATTTGCTTAACAACGTCGACCTCTTTGCAGGCACCTCCACCGGGTCGGCTATCGCGCTCTCGCTCGCCCATGGAAAATCAGTCGCCGATCTCCAACAATTCTACTCGACGCAGAACATGAAGTTCGTATTCGGTAAATCGCGCTGGAATTTCATCAGGCCCAAACACTCAAACGAGAACCTCAGAAAACTGCTTGAGCAGGACTTCCCAGACATTCAGACTGCAGTCGGCAACTCGCGCCCAATGTTCCTTTCTGATCTAAAGAAAAAGGTGCTCATAACGTCGTTCAAATTAGACGACAATGAAACCAAGAGTTGGCGCCCGGTTTTTTTTCACAACTTCGATTACAGAGTTAGTCCCTTAGAGCCAGCCAGTAGTCAGCCAATCGTAGACGTGGCTATGAGAAGCGCTGCGGCGCCCACAATCTTTCCATCTCACCAGGGCTATATCGACGGCGGCATGATGGCGAACAACCCGAGCACCGCGGCCATCGCCGTTGCGTTAGCCCAAAATCCGGACTTGGACATCAAAGACATCCGTCTAATGTCGTTCGGAACAGGCCACACTCCAACGCTCGTCAAGACCGACACAAAGAATTGGGGCGTGGTGCAGTGGTTGCTAAATCCCTTTAACGAGCCGAAGAATCCGCTCCTGTCGATACTGTTCGACGGTGTAGTTCAAGCTGACGATTTTATGAGTAGGGAAATACTAGGTAAGGAAAGATATCACCGTGTTGACCTGGAGTTGACGGACGAGACTGCGTGTGACGATTGGAGGGAGGTGGAGGCTCTCATCAAACTTGCCATCTCGACGGATGATAAGACCGAAGGTTTGATGGATGCAGCAGTCAAGTGGCTCGGGGAAAATTGGTACGACACACCCCCGGAAATCTCAGCGGAGCCAAGAAGTGGCAAGAGAAGAATTGCTGCGGCCATGGGTGGGATTACTGGAAATTAAGCTTACTCGTAAAAAAGGTTGAAGGCACAACTCGCCGCCTGGGAGCAGTCAAGACAATCAGACACCACGTCGCTCCAGAGATTGTGTGAGAGTTAGAAGCGGCTTTACTCCGCTAGGAGTGGAATGTTTATGGCC
>PSRF01000039.1 GCA_003175865.1 Blastocatellia bacterium | reverse complement strand
TTTTTTTTGCTGAGTAAGCGTCGAGGCTAGAACCGATGATGACGTAGTGGTCCTGAAAAATGGCGATCACATGACTGGTGAGCTCAAAGGACTGCAGCAGGGCTAACTGCGATTTAAAGCTGATCACATGGCTGAACCTGTGCGCCTGGATTGGGCACGAGTAGAACGACTGGAAAGTAAATCGACTTTCATGATCTGGCTTGTCGACGGAAAAATTAAAACGGATGTCTTGCGACTTCTCCCTGCTAATTCCGGCGATCGCGAACTTCGTCATCGGTCCCTCGAAGCATGAATTCAGAGTCCCACAGTTGGATGTCTTACGCATCGCCCCCGCAGACATTGGCTTCTGGAAACGTCTTGAAGGTTCGGTAGATTTTGGTTTCAGTTTCAACAGTGGCAACGATCAATACCAAACTGACCTCGCGGCCACAGCGACTTACCGGACTGGCGATCATTCCTACACTGCTTCGGTCGATTCTTCGTTCAGTGGACAACCTAAAGGCACCAGTACCAGGCGTAACGAATTCACCTCGATTACAGGAAACAGTTGAATCCCCGCTGGTACGCCGGAGGACTCTTTGATCTCCTCCGCAGTGACCAACAAAGTCTTGATCTTCGCACTTCAGTCGGCGGTCTGATTGGGCGCAACATCACACAAACAGAGCGAACGAGATTCTCAGTCTTTGGCGGAATAGCAGGCACTCGCGAGCACTACTCTGAATCCGTCGGTAAACCGAGAACTACGAATGCCGATGCTTTAACGGGTTTTGATTTCATAACTTTCCGCTTCAACAAGACTGACATCCGCTCGCGCTTCAGCCTGTTCCCAAGTTTGACTAACCCGGGACGCATGAGGCTACAGACAACGTCCGATTTACGGATAAAGATCGTGAAAGACTTGTGGTGGGTTTCCATCTCTACGAAAACTTCGACAGTAAACCACCAGTACGAGCAGACAAAAACGATCTGGGTGTAAGCACTTCACTCGGATGGAAGTTTTAGATGTCCGATAAGTTTCAGCTTGTCGTGGCGAAATCTTCACTCAACCTTTGTCATTAGATCGCTACCGCACATCTGCACCTGTAACTTTTGCTAGTACCTGGGCCGACTCGTGAGTTCTACGATGATCGCAACAGTCAGTTCTTTGGATTCGTAGAGTCATACAGTCGAACGCAACCATCATTACAGTCCAGATCTAATCGCATCTTGGATTTTCATATGAGAGTCGCGGTCGAAAATATTGCGCTCCCAGCACGGCCGTAACCGTAACCCCGAGAATGTTCTCGCTAGTCTCCAGCTTCGCCGCCAGCACTCGATGGGGCTCGAGCGATGTAGGCGGGCTGGTTGCTGGTGTTCTTGTTTTAGCAGGAACACCTGATCCTGGCCGCAAGCTATCTCCTGAGAGTGTGGTGAACACCCGTGGGAAAGAATGTGGCCAGGATGACTTCAGCCCAACGTGCTTTGAGTCGACGAAGTGAGCGTGAAAACCAAATGTTCGAAACACTTCAGCCTGTCGGTCTGCACTTTATCGAACATTTGGATGACGTTAGAGCAATTCATTGATCAACCTTTCTGATACTGACTCCCCAACTCGAAAGGTATGCAACATGATCCCGCAAAAAGAAATCAACGAGAAGGACACTTTGAGTCCGGTTCCGAGCCAAACAGCCAGTGAGCCAGACCTTGAAAATGAGTTCGCAGCAACTGTCGACATCGGAGCCGCCACGCATCAAGGCTTAGTTAGAGAGAACAACGAAGATCACTATCTGGTTGTCAGATTTCAAAGGGCACTCGCCCCACTGCTATCGAACGTACCCGAAGGAATTTTAGAAAAGAGCTATGACATTACCGGCTATGGGATGTTAATAGCAGACGGCATGGGTGGGATGGCCGCGGGCGAGGTTGCCAGTCGGATGGCACTGGCCAAGGTGGTCCAACTTGTTGTCGATACACCGGACTGGATACTGTCGCTGTCACAAACGAAGGACTTGCAGGCGGTACTCGAGCGGATGACTGAAAGGTTCTTACAGGTGGATGCTGCACTGCGAGATACCGCGAAGAATGACTTTACTCTGCGCGGTATGGGTACGACGCTTACTGTTGCCGCAATGCTCGCCGATGATTTGATTCTTGGTCACATAGGTGATTCACGAGTCTACTTGTGGCGCAACGGAAATATGACTCAACTCACCAACGACCACACGCTGGCGCAAAGTCTGATCAACGCAGGTGTTGCCAAACCCGACGACCCAGCAGCTCGATCAATGCGACACGTACTGACAGCTGCAATGGGCTCGCTGGGTGAACAGATCGAGCCGCAGGTACGTCGAATCCGGGTGGCGCCTGGCGATCAAATTCTGCTGTGTACAGATGGGTTAACTGACATGGTCGATGACGCGGCGATTACTGCAGCTATCGGCGATGCGCCATCGGCACAACACGGGTGTCAGGACCTGGTTGATTTGGCGCTAGCGGGAGGAGGCCGCGACAACGTGACAGTGGTTCTCGCGCGCTTGAATCCAGTCTCGCCGTAGACACTCAGAGTTCATTCGTCAGATGTTTGAAACACGAGCTTATAACTCTGGTTGACAACATCTTTCTTTTCGGCAACCCATGAAGCCACGGTGCCAGCTATTTCGCGCTGCACCTGTTTATTCTTCTTCATATCAGTTGCCGGCGGTCGTGCTGATGCGCGCTCACGGTGTCGCCTTTTAACTATTTTTACTCGCCTCTTTGTTGCAGACATACGACCTGATTACTTCTCTCAACGTCAGGGATTTGGAATTGGCGCGCTGGCTGTTTGGGGAGTGTTGGAGTTTGTTAGTTCAGAACTGGAGCGCGGTCACTGAAAGAACGGGGCTCGCTCTCCGGGATGAAGGCAGTTGCTCCGCTCCTGGACTGACGTGTTCGCCAACGTGGACAGAATCTTAAGGCCGGTTAAGTGTCTGAAACACTGTAAGAATTGACAGTATCGGAGATGGAATACGAAAGCTAGGATGCGCCGCGAAGAGGAAAGACTCGCCTGCGAGTGCGCAGGCAGGGAGCGTTAAGAACAGCAATGTGATTAACGCTGGATTTCACAAATCAACAGGAGCCAAGCCATGAGAATCGCACGATATACAACTATTCACGTGATGATGTTCGCGTCCGCCCTGGTGTTGTTGAGCGCGACTGCAGCGTTTGCACAGAACACCCCACAAATGAACAAAGTCGCGGACGGGCAAAAGGTAGAGAAGTTCAGGGGCATAGTCAGCAAACGCGAACCAGATTGGTTTTTGATGGGTGACACAATGGGTGGCGCGCAGACGGAGGTAATCATAACACCGAGCACTGAAGTTAAGAGCCACAAAAAAGGCGTCTTTAGAGGTTCGAAGACGTATGAACAAACCCACATCCTGCGAGGGCTGCGCCTCGAAGTTGATGGCGTAGGGAATTCTGAAGGTGCAATCGTCGCCAGCAAGATCCGGTTTGACGAACAAGATCTGAGGACGGCACAGGCTCTGAAGGCTACTGTCGATCCATTGGAAGCTGAGGCACGTGAGAACCTGAGAAAACAACAGGCGGAAAATGAACGACTCGCTGGCCAAATCGCAGAGACTCAGGCGGCAACAGCCGCAGCACAGCAATCGGCTAACGAGGCCGCCGAGGCTGCCAAGAAGGCGCAAGCAACGGCAGATTATGCCAATAATCGGATAAACGGTCTTGACGATTTCGATACGCTTAAGACGATCACCGTTTACTTCAAGACCGGAAGCGCAGTTTTGACTCCGGCGGCCAAGAAGTCTATCGACGATGCCGCGGGATGGGTCAAGACACAGAACACTAAAGGCTGGGTGATGGCAGTGATCGGTTATGCGGACAGCACCGGAAATTCGCAAAGGAATATCGACCTGAGTGAGCGTCGAGCTAACGCTGTCATCTATTACATCGTCACCAAGTACAAAATGAACATGAACCGTCTGGTCCAACCATTCGGTTATGGTCAATTAGAGCCCGCCGCAGAAAACAAAACTGCTGAAGGTCGTGCCAAGAACCGTCGCGTTGAGATTCGGCTGATGATTAACAAGGGCATCGCGGGTACTGTAGGGAGTAGCGGAAACTAGTCGATACAGATTTTAGGCGACCTGAGTTCTTTGCTGCAGATAAATCACTTAGGCGTAGGCTCCCTCTATGAGGTGGCGGGTGCAGTTACAGCAGGAGGAGCACCTGACACTTCCTGGGGCCGGGACATTTTTCCCGGCCCTTATTCTTTTTTACCTTGTCATAAAGACAACTACAACCTTCCATCGCCCTCCCCTACAAACGATTGAGCATTCATCTGATTCTTAAGTTTCGTCCAATGATTCACACTGCAATCGACGTAAGAGGAGATTGCTGTGAAGGACTTAAGAATCGTTGTTGTCGATGACTCCGTCTTTGTGCGTGACTGTCTGAATCGAGCTCTACCAAAAATTGACGGGTGCAGAATTGTCGGATTGGCAGCAGATGGTGAAGAGGCCCTGAGGATGATTCACGCCCTCGAACCTAACATCGTCGTGCTCGACATCGCGATGCCTGTTAGAAATGGAATTGAGGTGCTGCAGGAGATCCGGCGGAGAGATTCGACGACGACTGTGATCATGTTTACATCAAGTTCCTCGTTGCATCTCAAACAGGTGTGTTTCGATGCGGGTGCTGATTACTATTTGGAAAAGACGCAATTCGATGACCTGCTGAACATCTGCCGCCTCGAACAACTCAACGTCGACTAGAGAACCCGGAGCGGTAGCGACGGTAATCAGAACAGGAGCGCAGCGACTGCGCAAATTGAGAACATTGCACTTCTAACAGTCGCTGCGCTCCTGTTCTGATTACCGTCGCGTTCTCTATTGCTGACCTTCAACTAAAAAATAAATCGCGCTTGCAACTGGAACACTCTTGGCCCATCGACGTGTGGAAAGGCTGGAATTGCATTTGAGGCAGTGCCAACGCCACCGACAAACTGACCAAACGTCGGAGCCGGTGTTGCCGCATCACCGTAAACGGTAACGCCGCGAGCGAGAAAGTTTCCGTGATTGAACAGATTGAAGCTCTCCAATCGCAGCTGAATCCTCGTCTTCTCTGAAGTTTTAATCCGACCCTCAACGAAAATTGCCACATCAGATGTCGGAGTCCCACGGAATGCTGACTTACTAATTACGGAACCATTAATCACAGGACGATCGTTGTTGAGTCCATCGCCGTTGTTGTCGACCCCTGTGGTCGCGCTAAACGGCCGCGCAGACGCCAACATCGTCAGAGTGCCGGCTGTGATGCTGTACGGGAAATTGTAGCTGAGCGTGATCACAGCACGATGGCGTTGATCTACAACGCTCGGCCCGCGCTCATCGAAGCCCAACCGCGACAAAATACTTTGGCTTGGTCCAATCCCATTTCCATCTGGTTCGCTCGTGTTTGTAGCTTTCGACAGGGTATAGCTAAGCGACGCGAAAACCTTGCGACTGCCCCGATAAGTAAACAACGTCTGCAGTCCATCGTAATCAGCAACTCCATAGTTCACCAACACATTTACCTGTCGCACTCCCCCATTCGCTGGAAGGATTGGACGCGTCGCATTTGCTGCGGCTACGTTCTGTGCATTAACGGTTGCGTTTGAAAGGTTACACCCGGTGGTCAATATTCGACATTGGCCCACGTTAGTGCGATCCAGTGCTGACGGAGCATTCAAGTCAATCGTGCGATCTATTCCGCTGAGATGTTGGTGGACGTAGTCAGCACCTGCAAAAAATCCCTTAAAGACTTCGCGTTCAGCGCCGATCGTAATCACCTGGCTACGCGGGTTATCGAATTCGTCCGGGTAGTTCGGCAACAAATTGAAATTCAATCCATATTTTGCAAATTGAGCTTGGTAAAACCCGCGCTGCCCGGCTCTGACCGTGATGTCTCGCGCAGGCAGTTGGGAAGCAGGTACCGTCTTTGGATCAACGTTCACCGGCAAACATGGTCCAGTAAGACAGGTTGGAAATCCAGTTTGGCCTTGTACTGCGGTGTAAGTCGTCAGACCATCGAGACCGTTGACCAGATAACTAGCAATTGCGTTGCTGCGAATCTGCGTGTAGTACATCGCGTAGCCACCACGAATCGACG
>PSRF01000335.1 GCA_003175865.1 Blastocatellia bacterium | reverse complement strand
AGCGGCACCTTTTCCTGGATGTCCCGCGGCAGCGCGCCTACGACCAGGATACTGATCACGAGCAAAACCGATCCGACAAATAACAACAACTGTGGCCAGCGACGAACCGCGACCAAATACAGAGTCGTGTACGCGCCGCTGAAAATAAGCATCTGTCCGAAATCTTTTAGCGCAAAGAACGGCACAAACGGCAACATTGCCATGACCACCAAAGGCACAATGTCGCGCGCGCGTGGAATGCCCCAGTAAGTTTCCGCGAGGTCCTTGTAACGTGCAGTCAAAATGCCTGCGAAACCCACGAGAAATGGAATCTTCGAAGGTTCCCACGGTGTCATGTTACCGAGCGCTTTTCCTGCGCTCGAAGTAACGACGGCGGCGGCTAGCGGTACAAGCGTCATCAAAACAATAATGAAGCTATTCCTCTGGAGCCATAGCAGAAAACCGTCACGCACACAGAATGAGTATGCGATGGCGAACGCGAGAAAGGAGAAGACAGGAATCCATGTATAACTTGATGTGACTGCGTTCCACAAACTGTAGTTCGACTCTTTCCTTGGCAGCTGCTCGAGAGAAATTGGTTGCGCAGGCGTCGGCGGTAGACCCATTAACTGTTTCTTAACTGGGTCGTAGTTCTCCATGATGTAGCGCATGCGAAGTGCTTCCATCTTTTCTTCGCGAGCTGCGGCTTTGTTGCGTGCGTTGTATTCGGGATCACTGTACAGCCGATACTGAATCAACATGCCGAAAGAGAACAGCAAAATCGCGGTTGTAAATAGTACCCAGTTGCCTGCAAAGCGATGCGCGCGCGTCAACCAGAGCGCGAGAAAGATCAGCGGCACATACATCAAGAGGTCCCGCACTCCACCGACCACGGAAGTCTCATATCCACGTAGTAGTCCGGCGCGATGGATCGCGAGGTATCCGGTCACTTCCAGGCCGGCGATGATGAGAATGATTAACAGATGTGACGAGGCGCGATTTCGCATTTACCTGGGCTTCCGAGGTGTTGGTTGTGTTGGCGTTGCTGGTCTCTGCCCGCCACTCAAATAGCCGAGATCCCTTGCTTTCAAAACGAGCGCTGCTGCAATCGGCGCAGCCGACTTTGAACCATAACCTCCACCCTCCACGATTACAGCAATAGCAATCTGTGGTTTCTCCAGGGGAGCAATACACAGAAACCACGCGTCGATCCGCGGATGCTCGTTGTCCATGATCACTTCATCGTATTCGCGAATGATGTTGCCCTTGTAATCCTTTTCAACTCGATGTCGGGTCATAGGAGCACCCGTCTTTGGATCGTAAACAGGTACTACTTTCTGCGCGGTTCCTGTTTTGCCACCCGTGTTGATGCCGGCCGCTTTGATAGGAGCAAACACGCCGCGAGCTGTTCCTCTCGGTCCACCTGTAACAAGGCCCATGATCGAACGTAGTGTTGCACCTGTTTGAGCGCTGACTACCTGTTTGAAGACCTCAGGTGTTCGATCGTATTCGATCTTTGGTTTCATTAACCGGCCTTCCATGTTTCCTGGTACCGATGCTGCAAGTGCCATCTGGAAGGGTGTCATTTGCCCGGCATAGCCTTGTCCGTAACCCATCAGTGCGAGGTCGTAGCGGGTTACCTGCTTACCCGTAACGATCGTGGCTTCGCGAGGCGCCATTGCCCGTTTTACGGCGTCAGTACTCGCGTTCCACAACTCAGGCTCTTTGCGACCTCGTAGGGCCTCTGACGGAGTGTCGTAAGTGCCGATGCCAAGCAGCTGGGCTGCGGCCTTCAAACGTTCGGTGCCTAGTTTCACACCCATTTGTGCGAAATACTGGTTACATGAAACCTCAAACGCGGTATCTATGCCGATGCGGCCATGCACTTCGCCTGGACCCCCATCATCGAGAATTGGATTTGAACCTGGCGCCGCCTGAAAACCTCCGCTTGAGCAAGTGAATTCGGTGTCTTGCATCCCGGCGAGAAATGCCGCGGTCATTGTCACCGTTTTGAAAGTTGAACCGGGGATGTAATAGGCGCCGAGTGCGCGACTGACGAGTGGTTTGTCGCGCTCGTTTCCTTCAAGTCGAATCCATGTCCCTTCGTCTTCTACTTCCTTGAGGCTGTAGGAAGGTTCACTATAAAGGGCAAGCAGTTCGCCAGTTTGTGGGTTAAGCATAACCACGGCGCCGTGCTTACCCTTCAACTGGTCAACCGCCGTCTGTTGTAAAGAGCGATCGATAGTCAGGCGCACATCCTGATTGCCTTTGAATTCAATTGTTCGACCGCGAACTACATCCAGGGCTTCGGGTAATGCACCACTCTGAGCTCCAAACAGCGCACGTTCTAAGCCAGGATCACCACGGTCCGAGCCGAAGATATGGGCCAGCGCCTTGTCCATTGGATATTCGCGATGAATCTCGCCACTGGAATCGCGCTTGTAGTAAGCGAGTGGCTGGTCCAGCCGGCCACTGCGGTCAAGTATCCAACCGCGCAGTGTTGACTCCGACAAGCGACGGACGCGCAAGTCTTTGTAGCTTAACTCCTGAAATGTTTCGTTCTGGTCAGCAGCATACCTGGCCCAGTAAAAGTGAACAGCGAACACTCCGATTAACAGCATCATGAACAACCATCGCAGGGCACGCAATCCGCGATTGGTTGATGTCGAACCAAGTCGTTTTCTCACTGCCTTTGGAAGTTCTTCGAGATTTGCCACACCTGCAGTCGGTTTGCGCCTGCTTCGCACCAGTCCCAGCATCAGGAGTAAGAGTACGAATGTTAATCCTCCAACGTAGATGAGTGTGTAGAGCGCTGGCATTCGCTCAGGCACGGGAGGAGTGGGCGATGGGGAGGGAGTTTGAAACAGAAGCAGAAGTGAAATGAGAAGGTTCATCAAATTAGATGTGGTATTTACTCGCTCTTCCGCAGGCGGACCTCCACGTCTCCAAATCCAACGACGTCACCGTCGTCGATCTTTCTTGATTCCCCATATGATATCCGTCGACCATTGATGAACGTGCCGTTTGTTGAGCCCGTGTCAGCAACTAGCAGGGTGCCTTCGGTGGTCATCAGCAGTGCTGCGTGGATTTTTGAAACACTGGCATCATTTAAGGTGAGTTCATTATCTGAAGCGCGTCCGACATTGAGTCGCCTTCCGCCTGGTTTGAAAACCAGCGGTACTTCACGTGAAGTATTGCGGATGTTAATTCGCGCCATCACCTCGATGTCAGGCATTGGTGGAGCGGCGACAGGTGGCGGCGTACCTTGCAACGCAAGCCGCTTCTCCTCATCTTGCTTCTTCAGTTCCTCTTCGAAATCTCCGAAATTTGGATCTACGGAAATGCCACTGGTGAAAATGTCGACTTCTGCGTCAACCGAAACCGGTGCTAGCGTGCGGTAGCGATGATCGTTAATGTGATCGATTGCCGCGGCCAGGATTTCATTCTTAAGATCGTTGAGAATCTCGGGCGGGGCCTCGGAGTGTGTACCCCATTCAACTTTCAGAACAAGATGATGCGGAGCGATACGCCCCTTTTGGCCTTCGTCTCTGACTCGCTCGTCAATCAACTGCTTCATGCGGTCGAGTAGTTTAGAGGTCGTAAGGCCGGACTTAGGATCGATCGTGCGACCAAACTTGCGGTCGACAACTTCACCCATTCCTTCCAATAAGCGACGGAGTAAGCGTTCGGGCAAGGCTTCCGCTCGGCGTTTCTTGCCGGGATCTTCCTTAACTTTGCCGTGACCTTTCTGGTCGGTCATGAAATTTAAATACGAACTTGACGAACGCGGGTTCGATCAGTGAATTTCACTCCAAAGCATTTCACCTTGCTGATGTGAAAAACGCAGTCTCGGTCGGCGACTGCGTAAAGAAAGCGTTCATTGCTGAGCCGCTATTCTAGCCTAAAGAGAACTCTCTTAGTAGCACGATTTCTGATACTTAGGCTGATCGCAGCAGAAGCCTATCTGTTTCCGGGAGCTTGATATATGATTCCCGCATTCGATTGCCAGTGAACGGATAACAACGTCTGACGCGCGTAGTATCACGCTGCTAACCGATGAAGATTCGAAAACTGCACCGGTTAATTGGACTGGCATTATCCATTCCGTTTCTTTGTTGGGCAGTCACCGGCTTAGTCTTTTTTATCAAACCCGGCTACGCGTCTGCGTACGAGCAGTTAACACCAAAGACGTATCCATTGACCGAATCGTTAAGCCTTACTCCCGATCCGGCATGGAATGAGATTCGGTTAGTCCGAACCGTACTCGGCGATCATTTGCTGGTACGCACCAAAGAGGGTTGGTTGCATCTGGATCCAAAAACGCGGGTTGCTAAACCAAAACCAAATGATTCGGAAATAAGAGTTCTTCTTAAGGATGCATTCTCAGCAAACCCGTCACGATACGGAGACATCGCCAGTATTAACGGCGACACGGTAAAGACAACGACGGGTGTTCAAGTACGGCTAGATTGGTCCACGCTAAGTTTGCAGCAGATGGGTCCCGACACGGAACGCATCGATCGACTTTATCGTGTTCATTACCTCCAGTGGACTGGAGTCAAAAACGTCGACAAAGTTGTTGGCTTTGTTGGGTTGACCTGCGTCATGGCATTGACAGTACTGGGCGTTGTACTCGCCTTCAAACGGACTGCATAAGATCATGAACCAAAACTCAGACAACAAGCGGGAATTCCTTCGTCACACCGTCGCTACACTTGCGTATCGTGGTGGGAAGGCCGTTGCAAATGCTCCAGAGGGATTTGCCACGTTCAAGACGAATGAAAGTACGCGTACACCCGGGCAAATTCTCGCTCATATTGGCGATCTGCTCGATTGGGCACTTGGAATGGCACGAGGCGATTTTTCGTGGAACGGATCCAGCGAACAGCCGTGGGCGGATGAGGTTGAAAGGTTTTTCGCTAGTCTCACAGCATTTGATGCATTCCTGGCTTCCGATGCCGAGCTTCAAGTGCCTGCTGAAAAATTGTTTCAGGCGCCAATAGCTGATGCACTAACGCACGTTGGCCAAATTGCGATGCTACGACGGATGGCCGGTGGTCCAATGAGAGGTGAGAATTACTTCAAAGCAGATATCACAGTTGGACGTGTTGGGCCAGACCAATCGACAGTTAGAGCAGAGTTTGACTAGGGCATAACGCATAGAGATGAATAACCGCATCAAATTATCTCGAGAACCCAGAGCAGTTGAGACTGCGTCAAAACCCTAGTTTTCCTTGGGACTTAGTGTTAGTTCATGTGATTTTTGTGGATCGTTCGTTCGCGAGGGAAAAAGGCTGTCCACGAAATCACGCGAACTTACACGAACAAAGAGTGATAGTTATTTGAGTTTCGACACAGCATCGCTAGCGACGGGTTCTCTAGTAAGATTCAGCACCAAAGGAGAAGGCACAGTCGTGAAGTTAATGTTCGGGTCAGAGTCTACCTCACGTTCTTTTAGGATCATTACTGTGACTGTAATTTCAGCGCTGATGATTGTCTCTACCCCCTTTGCTCAAAATAGTCCGCTCAAAGTTAAAGCCGGACGTTCCGTAGTTCGTGCTCGCAATGGAATGGTGGCGAGCAGTCAGCCTTTGGCATCAGAAGTCGGACTTGACATCCTCAAGCGTGGCGGCAATGCCGTCGACGCCGCGATCGCAATGGCGGCGATGCTTAATGTAACTGAACCGATGATGACTGGAATCGGTGGTGACGCGTTTGCTCTAGTCTACTGGGCCAAAACAAAAGAGCTGCGTGGATTGAACGCGAGCGGTCGTGCACCGAAGGCGTTGACTCTCGATTACTTCGCCAAGAAGCAAATCAAGAGCATGCCGCAATTCGGGATGGAGAGTATCACCGTTCCGGGAGCGTTTGACGGATGGACCACACTGCTCGACAAATACGGCACAATGAAACTTGCTGATGTCCTGGCTCCAGCAATTGAAACCGCTGAAAACGGATTCCCAGTCATGGAGAAAGCCGCGCAAGATTGGTCGGCAGAGGTTAATAAGTTAAAGAAAAATCCTGCCGCGACCGCGAATTATCTCATCGACGGACGAGCACCCCGTGCGGGCGAGATCTTCCGTCAACGGAATCTTGCGCAAACGCTACGTGCACTCGCAAAGGGCGGACGTGACGACTTCTACAAGGGAGACACGGCACGACGCATCGTCGACTATTTCAGCCACAATGGCGGGTTTATTACGCTCGAGGACTTAGCCGCACAAAAATCCGAGTGGGTTGAACCAATTTCCACTGACTATCGCGGCTACACGGTCTACGAAATACCGCCAAACGGGCAGGGAATCACCGCTCTAATCGCACTTAACATTCTCGAAGGCTTCGACCTCGCGTCGCTGAGCGCACAGCCTGAGCGCTATTACCACACACTGATTGAGGCAACGAAACTTGCGTTCGCCGATCGGAATAGATACATCGCAGATCCATCATTCGCCAAAGTGCCAGTTCGTGAGTTGCTGTCGAAAG
Source organism: Blastocatellia bacterium (assembly GCA_003175865.1). Lineage (GTDB taxonomy): Bacteria > Acidobacteriota > Blastocatellia > Pyrinomonadales > Pyrinomonadaceae > PSRF01. The sequence continues at coordinate 2,175 of PSRF01000335.1, read as the reverse complement.
AGTACGCAGCGAAACGACGTACACTCATAGATCCAACCAAAGCACTCGACTCGCCTCCGCCAGGAGATATCAACGTCGGAAGCGATACGACGTACTTGACCGTAGTCGATAAAGACGGCAACGCAGTCTCATTCATCAACAGTCTTTTCGACGCATTCGGGTCGGGTGTTGTTGCTGGGGATACAGGAATTGTATTTCAGAACCGCGGTAGTGGTTTCTCACTGAAGCCCGATCATCCGAACAGACTCGAACCAGGTAAGCGTCCGTTTCACACCATCATTCCTGCGATGGTCTTCAAAGGCGATCAGTTGTTCATGTCTTTCGGTGTAATGGGTGGCGCAATACAGCCACAGGGACACGTCCAAGTGTTGACGAATATCATCGATCTGCGAATGGGCCTCCAGGAAGCAATTGATGCGCCACGGTTCAGGATTACGAACGGGACTAAGGTTCTCCTCGAAGATGAGTTGTCGCCCGCGGTTATTGAGCGACTAGTTGCGATGGGCCATGTTAGAGACAAACCACCTGGGGTGTTGCGCTCATCGATGGGGGGTGGGCAGGCGATCATGATCGATCCGGTAAACAAGACATTGATGGGTGCATCTGATCCAAGAAAAGACGGAATGGCGTTGGGCTATTAGCGATGGGTTCTATCAAAAGACTGTCACCTTCCGAAGCGCGGGAGGTCTTACCAGATTTAGTCTCGCTTTTGCAGGACATTGTCCAGGGCGGGTCGTCAGTCGGTTTTCTGCCTCCCCTCATTGATGAAACGGCAGAGAAGTTCTGGTTGGAGACGATTGAAGATATCAAACGGAATGAGCGTGTCTTACTGGTTTATCGTGAAGACGGAAGGATAATTGGCACAGCTCAGTTGGCGCTCGCTACAAGACAGAACGGACTTCATCGCGTCGAAGTCCAGAAGATGCTGGTCCACTCACAACATCGCAAACGTGGAATCGGCCGAGCATTGTTGAATGAAGTTGATTCGGTTGCGCGTCAACTGAATCGAACGTTACTAGTCCTGGACACGGAAGAGGGGAGTGCTGCCGAGAATCTGTACGCGAATTGTGGTTACACTCGCGTTGGTGTAATCCCTCAATTTGCGCTTACGACAGAAGGCTCACTGATCTCAACTGTTGTGTTCTACAAGATTCTCGACTCAAGCCTATGAGCATTAAAACAATCAACACACCAAATGCACCGCAACCGGCAGGACATTATTCGCAGGCTGTGGTTCACAACGGACTTGTGTTCGTTGCGGGCCAGTTGTCAATTGACCCCAAGACCGGTGAACACCTGCTTGGTTCGATCGAAGAGCAAACTGACCAGACGCTGAAGAATCTGGCCGCGATTCTCGAGGCGTCAGGCAGTGACCTCAGTCACGTATTGAAGACGACTGTCTACATTCCCGATATCAACTACTGGAGTGCCGTAAACCAGATCTACGCGAGATTTTTTGGTGATCACCGCCCCGCACGTGCAGTAATTCCTACGCGCGATCTGCATTACGGTTTTCTAATTGAGATTGAAGCAGTTGCTGCGGTGAAGTAACTGTAGGGGCGGCACTCCGTGGCCGCCCGTTAGACTTGGTTCTGGTTTAAAGGAAGGGCGGCCACGGAGTGCCGCCCCTACAACCATAATGGAACTCCCACTAACGCCACTGGAATTTGCTCGGCGCACACGGAAGTTATACCCGGATCGTGAAGCGGTGATTGATGGCAATCTACGCCTGAGTTACGAAGAGTTTTTCCATCGTTGCGATCGTTGGTCATCCGCATTGCAATCGCTTGGTGTTAAGCAGGGCGATCGCGTCGCCTACATCTCGCCAAATACTCATGCGATGCTTGAATCGTTCTATGCGGTTCCACAGTTGGGTGCGGTGCTGGTGCCGCTCAACTATCGTCTAATCGCCAACGACTTCATTTACTTGATCAATCACAGTGGCACGGAAGTCGTCTGCGTCCACTCCGATTATCTTGATCTGGTTGATGGAGTGCGTGATGAACTGCCGAATGTGAAAGCGTACGTGGCATTGGAGGGACACAAGGATGGTTGGCTCGAATATGAGAGTTTGTTGAATCGCGCCACCACAGAATTCGACAGACCGGTAATCGATGAAACAGATCTTCTAACCATTAACTACACAAGCGGCACCACTTCGCGGCCCAAAGGCGT
>PSRF01000178.1 GCA_003175865.1 Blastocatellia bacterium | reverse complement strand
GTTAGAGTCAGCTTCGATGTGCCGGAGTACACGGCGGATGTAACTGGCGTCGGTGCTATTCGCATTCTCGAAGCGATTCGGGAGCTCGGGATTCGTCCAAAGTACTACCAGGCGTCATCGTCAGAAATGTTTGGTGCTGCTCCTGGACCACAAAATGAGAACACTCCTTTTCACCCTCGCTCACCGTACGCTTCCGCAAAAGTCTTCGCTTACCACTCGACAATAAACTATCGCGAGGCTTACGGTTTGTTTGCCTGTAATGGAATACTTTTCAACCATGAGTCAGAACGTCGAGGAGAGACATTCGTGACGCGGAAAATTACGAGGGCCGTGACACGAATCAAGCTTGGTCTTCAGGATCGTTTGTATCTAGGAAATTTGGATGCGAAACGGGACTGGGGTTATGCGAAAGACTACGTATATGCCATGTGGTTGATGATGCAAGCCGACAAACCTGACGACTACGTCATCGCTACAGGAGAAACACACTCCGTTAGGGAGTTCGTCGAGCAGGCTTTCTCATATTTGGATCTCGACTGGAAACAGTATGTCGAAATCGACCCATGGTATTACCGACCCAGCGAAGTAGATTTTCTCCAGGGTGATTCTGCAAAGGCGCGACGCCAACTAGGCTGGGAACCAAAGGTCAGTTTTAATGACCTCGTTAAGCTCATGGTTGACCACGACATGATTCTCGCCAAGGGCGAAAAGCAGCTTCACGAAAATCGTGGACGTTGAATCAAGTCTCTAGCAGGTTCTAAATTCTCTACATGCATTATCACTTAATCGGTATCTGCGGGACGGCAATGGCCTCACTTGCAGGCATGTTGCAAGCACGCGGACATCACGTCACCGGTTCAGATCAAAATGTCTACCCGCCAATGTCAACGATGTTGCAGTCGCTCAACATCAAGGTTCTCCAAGGATTCAATGCGAACAACTTAACTGCTGCACCAGATTGCGTCATCGTCGGCAATGCAATTCCACGCGGCAATCCGGAAGTTGAAGAAACGTTACGTCGTAAACTTCTTTACCGGTCGCAAGCTGAAGTTGTTAAGGAAGAGTTCATTCGCGGTAGCCACTCACTGGTTGTAGCCGGCACTCATGGAAAGACAACAACTACTAGTATTGCATCATGGGTTGTCGATCAGGGCGGACTGGATCCGAGTTTCTTGATTGGAGGCGTTGCGCAAAATTTCGGTACCAGCTTTCGCGTTACAAATAGCGATTATATTTGTATAGAAGGCGATGAGTACGACACTGCGTATTTCGACAAGGGTCCAAAGTTCATGCATTACCTGCCCGAAATCGCGATAGTCAACAACATCGAATTCGATCACGCTGACATCTACGCCGATCTCGACGCAGTGAAACTCGCCTTCCGGCGGTTTATGAATTTAGTACCCGGGAATGGACGATTGATTGCCGGCTGGGACAGCGCGAACGTACGTGCCGTTGTTCAAGTAATGGGTGCGAGATTATTCACCAATCTCGAAACGTTCGGGTTCTCCGATGAAGCTAAGTGGCAAGTTCGAAACGCAGACTTATCGGGAAGTGTTTCGCAGTTTGAAGTGTTTTGTGAAAACAAACTCTGGGGCAAGTTCGAGACTCCGCTGTTGGGCGAGTTCAATCTGTTGAATTGTCTTGCGGTTATTATCGCGGCAAACGCGTGGGGAATTAACAAAGATCTAATCGTTAAGGCGTTGCAAACTTTCAAGAACGTGAAGCGACGCGCTGAGGTTCGCGGCGAAGAGCGCGGCGTTACTGTTATTGACGACTTCGCTCACCATCCGACCGCCGTCCGCGAGACACTGCGGGCGCTTAGAACGAGATATGCTGACCGTAGACTGATCGCGGTGTTTGAACCACGTTCATGGTCGTCACGCCTGGCCGTGTTTCAAGATGATTATGCTGACGCGTTCACACCGGCGGATTACGTTGTGATTGCAGACGTCTTTGATAGTCAAAAGGTCAGCGAAAAGGGACGGGCTCTCGATACTGTACAGCTAATTCAAGCGGTTGCCAGCCAGAACAAACCGGCGATCGCCTTACCAGGCGCAGATCAAATAGTGGCGCATCTCACTCCAGAGCTCCGCGCTGGTGACGTCGTTGCGATTATGTCGAACGGCGGCTTCGGAAGTATTCACGAGAAACTGCTAAGTTCGCTCAGATTGTGACGATACCGGATCCAACCACACATTTAAGCAAAAAATTCGTAACGCTCTCGCAGATTAAATCCTGTAAAAATCCGGCTAACGGCTAGGTAGGAGGCCCCCTGGTTGTGAAGAACTTTTCCGTTTTTCAACTTGCCCTTGCACTCTTGTCGATTAAACGATCCATCGGCTCGGATCGTATTTCGAACATTTCACGTCACGATTTTCAGGAACGTGAGACCTTTCTCTGCAACACTACCTCGTCATCAATCGAATACGCTTGTTTGATGATTGAGAATTCTCTTGTACTGCGAACGAATCGAGGTGGGCGAGTTTATGCTGGGTTCGGAAAACTCTCAGGATTCCAGTCTGTGATTGATCGTTATCTCCGGATAGCCGACGTGTCAGAAGCAGTTTATCTGTTTGGGAGAAACGACTGGCAACCGCCGCGTCATCCGAATATCAGGTTGATAACATTGGATGACGACTTCACATTAACTAAGGAATTGTTCTTAATCGCGAACTCCTCTACCTTCAACACGGCGTTCATTGCGCGACGAGATGAAACGCCCTCGGCCGCCCAACACAGCTACGCGGCATTAAAAACCAGCGATGACTCTGTCGTTATGAGTTTAACGAACGCGGTGGAGGGTGTAATCAATTGGTCGATCGCTGCGTAGTCAGTTAGGTCTCGCCTCTTCATTCGGCTGAGGCTCAGGACGTTCAATCAGGATAGGGTTAGCTCTCTTCTTCGAACGGCCTCGAATCGCGCGCGGATCTTCAACTTGAGCAGTTAACACCCTTCGAATACGTTTCGGTAGAAATTTCGCAGCCAGCAACGCCGTTGATTCGATTAGTTGAACGACGTCGCCACCACCGCGCCAGTGCTCTCTCACGACAGATGGCTCCGTAACACTCATCAAGCGCAACAGCGTCAACGAGATCAAATATGCGTCGTCGATCTGTCCAACAAACGGAATCATGTCAGGAATCAAATCAAATGGCATGATCGCGTAGACAACGGCGCCCGCTACAAGGATTCGCTCTTTGGCCGGCACTCGCGGATCCACCATCAACCGGGCACAAAGGAGTACCATGTTTGGAACGAACATCAAGAGGTTCTTCATGCGGCTGCGTAGTTCTGACATTACTCTTCTCCGGTTGGCAACAAGTTGAGCTCGATACTTTAAGACAAACTATCACGACGTTGGTGTGGCCGGAAAGACTTGTTCGCGCTGATACATCTTGAGTAGACTTCGCACAAAATCCAGCTTCGCCTAGGTAAATTTATGAGTCTGCTTGAAAACATCCGCCAACGCGCCGCCTCTCGTCTGCAACACATCGTACTTCCCGAAGGGAACGATCCGCGCACCGTAGTTGCCGCCGCACAGTGCTCGCGGAATCGCATTGCAAAAATTACTGTGCTTGGTGATGAGTCAGTAATTCGAGCAACGGCGCAGTCTCAGTCGCTTGATTTAGGCGGCGTGACAATTGTCGATCATCGCCGTGCTGCTGATTTCGAAAAGATGGTCGCTTTCTTATACGAACTGCGGAAGGCCAAGGGTCTCACTCTCGACGAGGCTCGTACACTCGTCTCTGATCCACTGTATTACGGAGACCTCATGGTTCGTCTAGGGACAGCAGACGGATCCGTTGCCGGGGCCACGAACACTACTTCACACACAGTCCGTGCTGCACTCCACTGCATTGGCGTCAAACAAGGATTCAAGCTCGTATCAAGTTTCTTTTTAATGGTTCTGAAGACGCCAGACTTTGGTCACAACGGCGCGATGATCTACGCAGACTGCGCCGTGGTTATCGAACCAAGTGCAGCCGAACTTGCTGACATCGCGTTAGCGTCAGCTGACTCCTGTCGTGCACTGATCGGCGCAGAACCTCGCGTCGCAATGTTGTCGTTCTCCACGAAGGGGAGTGCCAAACATCGACTTATCGACAAAGTCGTTGAAGCAACAAAAACTGTGCGCGCTCGTGCACCTGAACTGAAGATCGACGGCGAACTCCAACTGGATGCCGCTTTGATCCCACGTATCGCTGACTCCAAAGCATCTGGTTCACCTATCGGAGGACGCGCAAACGTTCTGATCTTTCCCGATCTCCAGGCGGGTAACATCAGTTACAAACTGACTGAACGACTCGCGGGTGCGACTGCGATCGGCCCGGTTCTACAGGGTTTGGACAAACCTGCAAACGATTTATCAAGGGGTTGCAAAGCTGAAGACATAGTCGATGTTGTCGCAATTACGGCGGTACAAGCACAGGCCCGAGCGGCCGCTGCAGGTTAGTTTTGGGCAACTCAAAGCCTAGGTGAGCATCAAACACGCAACAAAACATTGGTGGTTTGATTCTTGTGGATTTGCTGAAGCGCACTATAGCGATCATCTTTCTCATTACTTGCGTTTGCATTCCTCATATTTTCGCCCAAAACCAGCAAACGCGGCCGTCGCCGTCACCATCTCCTGCAAAGCCGACCAAGGATGAAGACCAGGAGCCGGTCAGAGTCTTTACCGAAGAAGTTCGCCTGCCGGTTGTCGCTCTTGACTCCTACGGTCATTACGACCCAACTCTTGAGGTAGACGATGTTCTTGTGTTGGAAGATGGTGTTGCTCAGCAAGTCAGAAGTGTTCGACACCTCCCGGCGAATGTTCTGTTATTGCTCGATACGGGCGGTGATACAAGCGGGCTTGGTGGTGTCTCGAAGAGCACTTCGTTAACACGACAGGTCGCAACAGATCTCGTAAACCGCTTGCAGGAAGGCTCATGGATCGCGGTCATGCAATCGAGCAATTCCACCGAGCTACTTCAATCATGGACCACTGACAAACAGACAGTGCTGAAAGTCTTGAAGACCAAAATGAGTCCGGCGAAGCGATCACGGATTTCCGACTCAATGGTCGCAGCGTCACAACAATTCAAGGATCGACCCGAAGGCAGTCGCCACATTGTGATGATCACTGATGGAGTTGATACACCCGGCGGTAAAGTTAACCGAGAAGATGCTGTACGTTCGCTAATGGCAGCACGCGCAACCATACACGTCATCAGTTACACCGAGTTTGTCAGACAAAAAAGCGACAACAAGACGACATCCGTTTCGGGCGGAATGCGACCGACGAGTAACGATCCGATCGCGTCGACTGATCCGACGATGCCACCAGGGCAAACGCGATCTCCTACCTACGGAGTAGGTATTCGTTTTGATCCAGCGATGCGAAAGAAACGGAAGGCTTATGAAGATGAGGTGAAGAAAAGTCAGCAGGTCTTAACAAGTGTCGCGGAAGAGACTGGCGGAAGGATACTGTTGCCAAAGACGGCCGACGAAATGTTGGCCCAATCCAACGAGGTCGCGCGAGCAATTGCAGCAGAGTATGTTGTTACTTACCGGCCAAAACGTCCATTAGCCGAAGCACCACAAGGTGAGTACAGGAAGATACAAGTAGCTTCGCGCCGTGTTGGTTTGAATCTACATTCTCGTCGTGGATACGTAGTTCCATCGACACAGACTAACTGACTACGAACTCAAGCTGTGATTCCATATTCTGGACCATCTGCCTCACTTCAAAGTCTTCATGCTTCGGCTCAAGCGAGCGACGGTGTAGTTCTTCCCAATCTTCTTTGGGCACGCGATGAAATGCCTCCACAACTTTCGGATCGAACTGTCTGCCTGCCCAGTCGTCTAACTCCTGCGCTGCGGCTTCGTAGGATTTCCCACGTCGATACACTCGATCACTCGTGATGGCATCAAAGGCGTCCGCCACCGAAAAAATGCGTGCGCAAACATCGATGTCTTCTTTGCGCAGTCCTAACGGATAACCAGTGCCGTCCCACTTCTCGTGATGTTGCGCCACCACTCGCGCCGCTCCTTGCAGAAATTCGATGCCGCGTAATATTTGTTGACCATGTAGTGGATGCTCTTTCATGCGGTCCCACTCTTCTTCCGTCAACTT
>PSRF01000397.1 GCA_003175865.1 Blastocatellia bacterium | reverse complement strand
GATCAAAGTACCATCTGAAGAATGGACATTACCGGAGAAGTGACCGTCGATCCTGAGCATCGACTTAAACTTCACTTCACCAGTGAATTTCAAGACATCTCCTACAAAACCCAGCCAGTTGTCTTTAGGGGTTGAGGTTCGGGAGACGCGTTCGCTAGTTCTAGGAACTGCCTGACTACTCACAGCTATAGTCCTTTCTATTAACTTAGGTAGTTAAGAAGATCGCGGCCGGGCTGGGTCAAATGCCGCCTTTTCCCTTCGATTCAGGGAAAGAATTTTCAAACTGCTTCGGACTATAACATCGGGATTGAGATCGGTAGGTTATGATTAGATTGCTTTTTCAAAACGTCACGGGGGATGCATTCATGACTATAGATATTCGACCAATGAGAGAGGCCGATGTGAACGAATGCGGTCGTATCTGCTATGAAGCTTTTTATAAGATCGCCACCTCGCACGGCTTTCATCCAGACTTTCCAAACGTCGAGTATGCTGTTCAGTTGCAATCAATGTTGTGTGCCAACCCTTACGCTTTTAGCGTTGTTGCAGAGAGCAATGGCAGAGTTATTGGTTCAAATCACCTGTGGGAGGCTGACGAGATTCGAGCGGTCGGACCGATCACGGTCGATACTGCCTCGCAAGCAAAGGGTGCTGGTCGAATGTTGATGGAGTCCGTGATCGCCCGTGGCGGGGGCGGCCGGGGTATCCGTCTGGTGCAGGATGCTTTCAACGCGACTTCAATGGCGCTTTACGCGTCTCTTGGTTTTGATGCAAAGGAGCCACTGGTATTGATGGAGGGTCCAATAAGCGGTGATGTGACAACCAAAGTCGAAGTTCGCCTGTGCTCTGAAGAAGATTATCCGCGATGCGCAGACTTATGCCGGAGCGTGTATGGATTTGATCGTACAAACGAGATGCGAAACATGAGGCCCTGGCTACCATCCTTTGTTGGTCTCCGCGGTGGTAAGCTCGTTGCCTATGCATCAGCTCCACATGTTTGGGTCATGAATCATGCAGTGGCGGAGACTGACGAAGACATGACATCGCTCTTGAGTGGAGTGGGACGCTTCAGCCGCGACCAACCGCTATCGTTTCTGCTGCCAATCCGCCAAAGCAGTCTGTTTCGTTGGTGTTTAAAACATGGAATGCGTGTCGTAAAGCCGCTGACTTTGATGTCGATGGGCGATTACATTGAACCTCGCGGCAGTTGGATGCCGTCGGTAGGATATTAATGAAAACCAAACGCGATCTACTCCGTCACTTTTTGGGGGCACTGGCATATCGCACGCAAAAAGCGCTGCGTGACGCTCCTGAGGACTTCGGCTCATTTCGAGTGCAAGCCCAGGTACGTACGCCGGAAGAACTCGTGCGACACATGACCAGCGTACTGGGTTACGCACGCACGTTCTTTGTTGGCGGGAGTTATCGGCCTGATGCGCTTCTAACGTTAGCGGATGAGGTCAAACGTTTTCATGAAATGGTGGAAGATGTTGGCAAACACCTGACGACAGGTAGTGAGTTACTTTCGGGAATGACTGAGGAGCACCTGCTGCAAGGGCCTTTTGCAGATGCAATGACGCACGCCGGACAACTTGCAATGTTGAGACGAATGGCTGCGAGTCCGATCGCACCGGAAAATTTCATCAGGGCCAGCATCAGTCGCGATAGATTGGGTGAAGATCAAGCGTTACCAGTGAGTCCTGATGAAGAATGGCCCGAAGCGCCGGAAGGATGGAAATCAAAATGAAACAGACACGCAGGCGAGTTGATGAAGCGTAAGTCTGGAGTCACATTTGACGATGTGCGCAGGATTGTCGCGACCCTTCCGGACTCCGTTGAGAGTACATCTTATGGAACGCCTGCGTTTAAAGTGCGAGGAGCGTTGTTCGTGCGTTTGCGTGACGACATCGATGCACTGGTTGTACGGGTCGAAATGGATCGTCGTCATGAGATGTTGGAGGCAGATCCCGAAACTTACTTCATCACAGATCACTACCTCGAGTATCCCTGGATTTTGGTGCGAATGTCTGTTGTGAAGGTGGAGGCGCTCACTGATTTGTTGCGTGGTGCCTGGGAGTTGGCGCGGGCGAGTAAGCAGTCTACTAAGTCAAACAAGAGTAAAGGCCGGACCTCAAAGAGATGAGATTCGATCTACATACGCACTTCTACACGCAGGAATACTTTCAAGCAGTCCGTGACCTGCAATCGGAGTTTTCGTTCGATAAGAGTCCTACTGGTCAAACAATCATCACTTATCGCGGCGCTCGTTTTTTTGGTGTCACGCCCGCAATGACTGATGTGAACCAGCGCATCGAAGATATGGATCGTGTTGGGATAGATGTTGAAGTCGTATCGCTATCAACGCCAAATGTTTTCTTTACAACAGCGGAACATCAGCTTGCGGTTGCGCGGATGATCAATGATTCGTACACAGGGTTGATTGCCACTCATCCAAAACGATTTAAGGGCTTTGCTTCGATCCCGATGGATGCGCCGGATGCTGCACTCGTCGAACTCCATCGGGCAATCGATGACTTGAAATTAAACGGCGTCATTCTGTTGAGCAACATTGGCGGCAAGGCACTGACATCACCCGAATACCGGCCGTTCTTCGAAGAAGCGAATCGAATGAATCTTTGTATTTTCCTTCATCCAATGCTGCCGGCGAACTCAGAACCGTTCAGAGAATATGTGCTCGGACCAATTGTGGGTTTTCCCTTCGACACCACGCTGGCTGTTGCGAGGATGTGCTACGACGGGATGTTTGCAGACTTTCCTAACATCCGTTGGATCATTGGTCATCTGGGTGGGGCTGTGCCGTACTTAATGGAACGAATGGACAACGGATATCGAGACTTTGCAGAGTGTCGGACGAAAATCGATCAGCTACCGAGCACTTATTTGAGGAAGCTTTACTACGACACAGTTAGCTTTAGTCCCTACACTTTGAAAATGGTGCGTGAAATGGTTGGTGCGGACCACTTGGTAATGGGCAGCGACTACCCACACCTGCTCGGTTCGATCGAGAGGGCTGTGTCGTCAATTGAGGCGTTGGAAATTCCAGCACAGGAGAAAACAAAGATCTTCTCGGGTACCGCATTATCGATTCTGAATAATGTGTAATGAATGCCACCGCCCTGCGCGGTGGTGCTTCATGCTCATCGCTACACTAGACGGACTTGGGAAATTTCAAGGGATACCACCGCCCTGTGCGGTGGTGCTTCACCCTCGCCGCTATAGTAGACGGACGATCGAGACTTCACGATGCCACCGCCCTGCGCGGTGGTGCCTCACGCTCACCGCTACACTAGACGGACTTGCGACCTTCAACGATGCCACCGCCCTGCGTGGTGGTGCCTCACGCTCCTGATGCTTAACTCGAACTCAGTCCCGTCGTTTTTCCCAATTGTCGATGTACCTCCTTACCTGGGCAGTCGTCAATTCTCCATAGCTCCCAACATACGCGCTGGGTTGCCACAGGCGGTCGATGCCCGCTCGAATGAGTTGCGAGCCAACAGTCTCCTGAGCAGAGTTCATCAGAGCAACCACAGTATCCGATGGGCAAACGGCTGGATGAACACGCAGCGCAATGTGGAGGTGGTCAGGCACAAATGAGACTTTGATTAAGGCTACTCGCTCTCGAGTTTGCGCCACACATTCGCAATCGCCTCGCCCTCTTTGGAACCCAGAACTCCCTGCCTCAATGTCGTCGCCAAAACGATGTGGAACTGGGCTGTTACGCTGCAATGGTTTGCCGTTACACGTTCCAAATCTGAAGGTGTTAACTCGTAATGCATGTCAAAGACGGGCGGCAATACTCGATTGCTGTAGCCGTGATGCTCAGATTGTAAGCTAAGATACCGCTCAATTTGTTGACGACGACTCCTCCCGATCGTACATGCAAAATAACCGCGACTCAGAAGATCCATCCGTTCTTGAAATCCCAGCTCATCGCGTAACCATTTACTAACGCGACCCTTCACCTTCGAAGCGCAAGACGAAATAGATTCCTCGGGCTGCAAACTTACAGTTGTGAGCACATCGGTGGGATCACTCGAGAATTCAAGCAGTCGAATGCTGTAGGGATCTAGCAACTTGCGCAAATCTGCACGGCCAAGACTAGCGAGACATGCATATTCTCGAATCTTGAAAGTTCGGAACCGAAGAAAGAGTCTGTAGCAATAAGCGAATTTGAGTTCGTGAGGTATATACGGTTGTAAGAACATGGTGAGGTTACCTTTGCGCGCATAGTATCGCGTCAGGTTTCATACTTCAAGGTTAGCTAGAAGCGTGAAGGACCACCGCGCAGGGCGGTGGCATCTCGAAATTTTGGAAGGGAATTAGGTGTAGCGGAGAGCGTGAGGGACCACCGCGCAGGGCGGTGGCATCCGAAAAACTATTAACTTGATGCTTTAATTTCAACGCCGGCTTTGTCGCGGAGTTTGCCGTCGCGATACGCCACTTTGCCGCTCACGATGACCAACTCGATGCCTGAAGAAAATTGATTAGGATTCTCGACCGTCGCATTCCCGCGAACGGTTGCTGGATCGAAGACAGTCAAATCAGCAATTGCTCCGTCCTCTATCACACCGCGATCCTTCATCGCTGGCCGCACGACACTCGCAGGCAACGACGTCATCTTCTCGATAATCAACTCCATTGGCAGGTTAATTTCAATCGCGTGTCTCAAGGCAGTTGCGAAACAAGCTGCACCGCGTGGATGTGAGTTAGCGTGCGACTCGAATTGTATTCCGCCATCCGAAGCGATCATGCAAAACGATTCCTTCAATGCGACGTCAACAGTCTTCTCCAGCGGCATGATGCCTTCAGGTGTGGCCACGAGCTTCGACGACTTGCGATAACGCGCAAAACTCTCCGGCGTTAGTCGCTCGGAACTTCCAACCAACCGCAGGTCGCCATAAGAAATTCCATACCGCTGCTGCCAACCCGGATCGAATCTGCGGTTGTATAAGTAAGTGGCCCAATACGAATAAGGATAAACGCACGTAGTAATGGTCATTCCTTGTTCGTTGGCCGCACGGATTCGATCCAACGCACTCTCCATGTGAAATGTACCGCCAGTCGAGTGCAGGTGATCGATGTGCACGTGCGCCCCACTGTCTTTGGCAAGCTGAACTGCTTCGTCAACTCCATCCAACTCTTTCTCGTTTGAAGAGTATCGAAGATGAAGAAAGAAAGGACGCTCATATTTCTTCGCCAGCTTTGCGTATTCCAGAACTTCTTCGTATGGCGTTGGCTGATATTCCAGACTGTGGGAAACACCTAGTGCGCCTTCAGCAAGGTTTTGCTCTACCAGTTTCTTACGAATAGCTACACTGCCACCCTGCCCACGAATCACCATTACAAACGTTGAGACGCCGTAGTTGATCAAGTGAGATCGCTTAGCAAACCTTTGATAGTAAGGTCCACATTCTGCGCTTCCGCCGTGCATCTGCAATGCTGTCGTGACGCCATCAGTGACTTTGTATTTTTCAAACGTGTCGTAAGTGATGTCGGGATCCATCGAGTTGTCAGCAAGGACGTCGACGAAGCCAGGGGAGATAGTTTTGCCGTTAACATTAATAGTGTCCGATGCGCGCAAGTTAGTGCCTAGTCGCAGCCGACCGTTCGAATCTATGCCAACATCGATTGTCTGCCATTGGCGTTTATAGAAGACCTTGCCACCACGCAACACGATTGAGAGAGACTGAGGTTCAACGGAACCGACAATGCGCGTGCAGGCAGGGAGTCCAAGAGCGGCGACTGCGGGAATCGTCAGTTGGAGGAACTTGCGTCGTTTCATATCGGGGGATTCTCAGAATAGATTTCTGATTTTCGAGTTGACTCAATCGCTTACAAGTGAGGCACAAATAGTGTAGCGAATTGGCGGTCGAGTTGAAAAGGTTTTGATGGGCCACTGGTAAGAAATGGACTCCAAAATTCACTCGACGGTCATTTAACTACTCACATCAGTATTATCCTCTTTGCCACTATGTGGTGCTCGTTCGATTCGACGTCAGATAAACACCCAACAGCGATACTTCGATTAACCCTGTTAGCACTATCGGTGGCAAAAAGGTGAGAGCTACAATTACCCCAAAACAGATTCCAAACACCAGGACCTGAATACCGGCAAGTCCCTTTACGATATCGCCTGCCACTCTCTTTTTCAGCAGGTAGATATTCGTCAGTCCTCCCAGAAGACACAAGAGTGAGTAGCATGAACTGAGTGCTCTGAACAGGTCCCACATGCTCCGGTGAAAGCCTGCTCCCATATCCAGTTTGTAGGTCAACATCAAATTGATGAGTTGGCGTTCTGTGTCGTTCGCGGCTGTTGGGGTGATGAATAGGCCGACAGAGTGTATTGCACCTGTTAGTAACTGAAATATAACTGCCAACCAGAGCCAGAATGTGAAACGTTTTAGCATTTTTGATTTTTGAGTGCCAGATATCCTCTCCTCGTGGTGTCAAAACGGAGAGGATTCTAGCCGCGATCTCGAGAAAATCGCCAACTCTTTGGATGCGCCGGCCTAGCGCCGCTTTGGTATTGTTTTCGCCTACTCTAATTTGTAAGGCGTCGCCGAGGCCGCCGCACCCCAAAAAGTATGTAACTTTTTCCGAACTGACGTGTTTTACAAGTCGTAGCGCAGCTTATGGCGAGCGAAGATGATGAGTTCACCAAGCTGTTTCAGGATTTCTATCCGAGCCTCTGCC
>PSRF01000289.1 GCA_003175865.1 Blastocatellia bacterium | reverse complement strand
TTCATAAACTCGATGCGCTAGTTGCTGTAGAGCCGCAATCGCATCGTCGACCAACAGCAATCTGCCGCGAATTTTCTCGAGTTCCGGATCGCCGATTATCCGGTCCTTTCTTCCAACTGCTGCAACCGCACCTCGGTCAAATGCGCCTGCGATAAATTGGTGGCCATCCGCAAACTCGCCATTAAATCCGGCGCGGACGTAGTCGTTTTGAGACAAAGCAAAAAACAACTCGCCCGCGCCGACTGTACGAGAGTCGATAGAAAAATCAGTTATCTCTTTGTCAAACATCTCGGCGCTCAACGCGGTCACGTCGGCGCCCATCAACTCACCAGCTTCTCCAACCTTCACGTGATTACGGCCTCTTCCCTCTTTAGGAGTTCTTTCGGCTGCGGCCTGTTATCTGCGGGCTCGAGCAGACACTCAACGAGCTTCGCGAGTGAACTTTGGCTCATGGAAACGGTTGCCAGTATTTCGGCGTAACTTTCAACACCGCGAGCCGAAACCTTCTCACCGCTGGACCCTACTGTCGGGTGGGGATGCTGCGTCCGGAGGGTTGCACGCTGGCTGCGTAAGCGTTTCCTGCAGTCGGCAATGCCGTATCTTACGTCATTTTCCAGCCCTTCTTCATCCAAGGTTGGTCGGGTGCTCATTTTTACCTACTCCACGGGGGAATTCAGCCGGAGCGCAGGCGGCAAAACTCTTTGTTATCGCTGCGCTATCGTCGCGTTCGATTTGAAGCGACTAACCGTTTCAATTGGCCCTGCCAAAATCGAGGTAAACAACTTGACCACTACTTACTTCACTACCTGGTGCAGGGTCCTGCTTCCACACGCGACCTTCACCGCGCGTCTCCATCTGCAGCCCAAGTTGGGCGCAGGTACGGGCAACATCGCGCACGCTGCGCCCACGTAAATCCGGCATCAGGATCGATTTGTTTGCTGCAACTGCATAGACAACTTCTCCGCTTCGACTGCCGTTGTTAGCCACGGTAGGCAATGTGGCCTTCCGTTCGTCGCTGACACGCTTCTGCTCGTCTCGTACTCTTGATGAATTTTCTGGATCAACCTGGGCAATTAAGTCCGGGGCAGACTTCGTTTCAATGTCAGGCATCACGCCGAGGTCCGGAAGGATCTGCTCTGCAATCTCGCGGAACACAGGGGCGGCAACATCGCCACCGTGATAAGCGCCTGTTGGTTCGTCCATCACCACAATGATCACGACCTGCGGATTACTAACGGGAGCGAAGCCAACAAAAGATCCCACGTACTTTGTTTTTGAATATGTGCGAGTCTTCGGATCGATCTTCTGTGCCGTTCCCGTCTTCCCGGCCGCCGAGTAGCCATCAAGCTGAGCCCTTTTCGCGGTTCCGTTTAGTGTCACACCTTCAAGCATTCCACGTAGGGTAATTGCTGTTTCAGCACTAACAACTCGTCGTTGATCGGGTTGCGCCTGATAAGTCACTACACCTGCGGCGTTTCGCGTCTCGCGAACAACATGTGGAGAGATCCTGATTCCGTCATTTGCCAATGCTCCGAAGGCTGCAGCCACTTGCACCGGCGTGACTCCAACTTCTTGGCCCATAGCGATTGAACCGATCGATGATGGCTGCCAACGGTCGACTTTGCGCACAATGCCGGCAGTCTCCGCTGGCAACTCAATTCCAGTGCGCGAGCCAAAACCAAAACGCGTGATGAAGTCGTACATTCCCTCATCGCCAACGCGCAGCCCAAGTTTGATCGCCGCAACATTGCTTGATTTCGCCAGTGCCTCTCTGAGTGTTAACACGCCGTATCGATGACCATCGTGAATCAAGCGACCAGCAACAGTAATTGCCCCCATCAGACAGTCAATTCGGTCATCAGGTTTCGCCAGTTTCTTCTCGATTGCTGCGGAGTACGCAACGATCTTGAAAGTAGAGCCCGGTTCATAAACATTCTCGAGCGCCCAGTTTCTTCTTGCCTCAGCTGGTGAAGCGCTCAGATTGTTTGGATCAAATGTAGGCGCATTCGCGAGCGCAAGAATTTCCCCATTGCGTGGGTTAAGCACAATGGCTGATCCTGACTTCGCGTGCGAGCGCTCAACCGCCGCCTGCAAGGCGCGCTCAACTTCATACTGAATCGACTGATCGATCGTTAGAACAACTGTCTGGCCTGGCTTTGACGAAATTTCAAAACTTTCGTACGGCTTCCCAGTCGCGTCCTTCTCAAAAAATACTTGACCGGGTTCACCATTGATTCGCGTGTTGTAAACCTTTTCCAATCCCGCTTGCCCGTCACCATCGATACTGACAAACCCGAGCACGTGTGAGGCTAGTGATCCATTTGGGTAGTAACGTTTGGGCTCCTGATGAAAACCAAGACCAGGCAGGTTCATCTGAAAAAGACTACTGACGAGATTCGTATCCAACCTTCTTGCGATCCAAACAAAGCGTCGATTGTTCGCTTGTGCGTCCTTCAACTCCTTGGCGAGATCTTCAAACTTCAAACCCAGCGTCCTCGCTACGTAGAACGCTGTGCATTCCAGATCCTCAGGTTGCAGTTTTGGTTCGGGATCGATAAAAAGCGAAACCGTGTCAACACTTCGCGCAAGTTGTCTTCCCTGGCGATCCAAAATGTCGCCACGTTGTGCAGAGGTTTCGAGTGCGTTTTGCTGTTGTTGTTTTGCGCGCTCAACCAATCCGTCGTGTTGCGATACTTGCAAGTAAACGAGGCGCGCAGAAACAGCAACCATCCAGAAAGCGATAAAAGCCGCGACCCAAAGTGCGCGGCTCATTGAGACATCTGGTCTGGATTTTGTTTGCGCAACAAGGCGTGCCAACATCACCTAACTTGTATCCCTTCCTACTCGAACGCGATGAGGACGCCGGCAGTTGTATGACCTGATGGATCCCTTACCCTGCAAGTTCGTCACCTTGATGACCCGCGCTTCTGAGGAGCAACTGACTGCGCTGTCTCCTGTACGGGCTTCGATTGCGCGGTCAAGATTTGACCGGCAGTCGCCGGCTTTAATCCCAACGCACGCGCTGCGGGTTCTAATCGAGCTGGGGCTGACAAGCGATCTCGTTCGAGTGATAACTGTTGCCGTTCTTCGAGTAGTCGTTGGCGCTCGTTGCGCAGGCTTTCGTTCCGATAGCCATAATTAACAGCGGCGAAGTGTTGTTGTGCGGCGAAGACAAATCCACCAGCCAAGACAAAGCCGCAGAAAAGAAGAAGTGCGAGTCGCGAAAGTGCGCTCACGTCGCGTGCCCGACGGATCTTTGCGTTGCGCTGCTCTCCTGGAAACCTGTTCATCGGATTAACCTCTTGACGTACATCAGGATTCTTGAAGCTTGCGCGCTGCTCTCAACTTAGCGCTTCGCGCACGCGGGTTCTTTTCAATCTCGTCGTCCGAAGGAGTAAGCGGACGCCGATTCAGTAACTCCACCACTCGTCGCGCACCGCAAACGCAAACCGGCAAACGGGGCGGACATTCGCAATTACCGGAAAGCTTCCGCAGTTCACGTTTCACTGTCCGATCTTCAAGCGAATGAAAACTGATCGTGACGAAGTGACCGTTTGGATTCAAAAGATCAACTGCTGTTCCAACAAATTCTGCTAGCCCTTCCAGTTCCTGGTTGACTGCGATTCGCAACGCCTGAAAGGTGCGAGTGGCCGGGTGAATCTGTCCTCGCTTTCGAGCACCGGCGCTCTTCTCTATCAAATCAGTGAGCTCTTTCGTCGTAGTGATGGGACTTCCCTGTTCACGCCTTTCGACGATACGACGTGCTATGCGACGTGAGTGTCGCTCTTCACCAAATTCAAAGATGATGTTCGCTATTTCCGTTTCCGAAAGTCGTAAGAGTAAGTCCGCGGCTGTCTCACCTTGGGTTGGATCCATTCGCATGTCCAAAGGCGCGTCAAACCGAAAGCTAAAACCGCGGTCTGGTGAATCAAACTGCAGTGATGAAACACCGAGATCGGCGAGAATCCCATCGGCTCCAAGTTCACCTTCGCGGCGAAGTATTTCTCTAATGTCGCGAAAGTTTGCGTGGACCGCACGAAAACGCTCACCAAAGTTCGCCAACCGTCGCTGGGCAAATTCGAGTGCCGACGGATCACGATCAATACCAAGGACTCTCGTGCTCTCGGAAGAGTTGAGAATCGCCTCGCTGTGACCACCCAGGCCAACCGTGCAATCAACGAAGAGTCCTCCTCGCTCGGGAGCAAGGAACTTCATGGTCTCTTGTAGCAGCACGGGGCGATGGGGCGCGCCCATGCCCCCCAAAGGCGCAGCCATCACCACCGCCCCGTGATCTTCAAAGATCTTTCAAAAAACAGGTGCTTTGTACTGCGTACTTTGTGCTTCGTACTTTGCATTTCAGACTCAACTTGACATCAGGAACAAAGTTCAAAGAACAAAGTACCGAGTTCAAATGCCTAACCTTGCAATCGCAGCTTCGTCCTCTTCCGTGTAGGGATCAGCCAACATCCGCGCCTTGAATCGATCCAGTTCCCAAACCTCCAGGTATGTTAGATACCCAAGCACCGCAACATCGCCGACTACCTCTGCGCTTTTTCTTAGCAACGGGTGAATCAACAAGCGACCCTGTCCGTCAATCGTTGACTGCTGACCGTAATAGTTCGTTCTATCAAGGAACTTTCGCCGAGCGGGATCCATTGAAGGCAGGAGCGATAATCGCTGTTCAATCGATTCCCATTCCGGCAGCGGATAAATCCGAACGCACTCGCCTGTCAAACTTGTGATATAGAAGTCCTTGCCGTGTTTCTCTTCGATCAGACGTCTGAACTCAGTCGGCACTTTGAGACGACCTTTGACATCGATACGTGCCGTGTAATTGCCCCGGAGCATGTTTGCCTAACCTGATCAAGAGAGACATTGGTGGGTGGCCTAATTGGAAAAGAGTAC
Source organism: Blastocatellia bacterium (assembly GCA_003175865.1). Taxonomy (GTDB): domain Bacteria; phylum Acidobacteriota; class Blastocatellia; order Pyrinomonadales; family Pyrinomonadaceae; genus PSRF01. The sequence continues at coordinate 658 of PSRF01000289.1, read as the reverse complement.
TCATGATCGGTGTTGCTAAACGGTTGGACCCACTTCCGACCACTTTTGACCACCCGCGCCGGATACTACGCTGCCACCCCGTACGTGTCAATAGTTAACTTGTAATTCCTTTGGGAGATTTCTGACGCTAGAGCACTGTCGGCGCTTCGCGTTCGCGAACCGTAGCCTTGTTCAGAATCAAACTTGGTCCGCCCTGGAGTTGGAAGCGCGCACACACCAGGTTTGAACTCTAAACTTTGAACTCTGAACGACTCCATGTTGTATATTGGCCCGCCACTATGACATTCCATGGATTGAGTCACGACTGAATGCAGCTCACCGGTCTTCTTCTTTTTGGATTACTGGCGGCTGGAGCAAATGTCGTCGGGGGGATTGTTCTGGTGAAGTCGGGAGCGCATCGCCTCGGAGAACGATTTTTGAAGTATCTCGTCGCCCTGGGCGCAGGGTTCATGCTCGCAGCGATCTTTATTGAAATCGTTCCAGAAACGATAAATATCTGGAGCGAAACGATGCCTGGACCAACGCCGCGGTCAGTTGTCGGAGCAATGACGCTGCTGCTTGCAGGGTACCTCCTGATTCAACTGTTCGAACACACGCTAGCACCTCATTTTCATTTTGGCGCTGAAACTCACCCGGAATCGTTCATGCGACCTTCCGC
>PSRF01000375.1 GCA_003175865.1 Blastocatellia bacterium | reverse complement strand
AGTCGTTCAGCTTCTTGAGCGATTACATGCTTGTTAATGAGTCCTTCGAGCAGTCGTTTATTCCCGCCAAGCTGCGCCAGACTAATGCGTCCACCGAACATCTGACGGTAGTTTTCCTTCAGTTGTTCAAGATCAGCAACAGTAATTTGCGCCGAACCGACTTTCGCTACTACTTCCATGTTGCGAGAGGGATCGGCTTTGGTCGCACTTCGGCCAGGCGCGTAAAAGATGATTAAGCTGACCGCCATTAACACAGCAAATCCAAGGACTATGACCTTGCTGCTGCGTTCCAGTTTTCTTATTTGTTTAAGCATTATTTCTACCTTTCCGAGAATCGCGAATTGTAAGGGAGAGGTGCGAAGGCTGCAAGTTCGCCTTTGTCAGTCGTCCGTGGTGAGTTGTCCGTTGCTGCTGAGGGGACACAGAGCACTATTTGGCCATTGGACTCTTTCGACTAACCAGCGGACAACGGACCCCTGACCACTGACAAATCACAGGTTTGCCGAAGTAAATTGGCGAATGTTATGTTACGACTCTAAATGGACGCGATCAGCGGCTCAACATGGCTCTGGATTGGATTCAGTGTCTTCATACTCCTAATGCTGAGCCTCGATCTCGGTCTTTTCAATCGAAAAGCTCACACAATCCGATACAGAGAAGCGTGGATCTGGAGTGGGGTTTGGATCACTCTTGCAATGGTCTTTGCCTCCCTGGTGTTTCACTATCAGAGCAAGCAACGTGGTTTAGAGTTTCTCACCGGGTATCTCATTGAGCTTTCGCTTTCCGTTGATAACCTGTTCGTCTTTCTGCTGATCTTTTCCTTCTTCAAGGTCCCATCAAAGTATCAGCACCGCGTCTTGTTCTGGGGCGTTGTAGGCGCCCTGGTCATGCGCTTGACGATGATCTTTGTTGGCGCCTCTCTCATCAATCGTTTCAACTGGATTATCTACATCTTCGGTGCCTTTCTCGTTTACACCGGCATCAAGATGTTCAAGCAGGAAGATACGGACATCCAACCCGATCAGAATCCGGTAGTGCGATTCGTCACACGTTTCTTGCCTTTGACTCATGAGTACGAAGACAAGAAATTCTTTACGAAGGTTGAGGGCAAGAGGACAGGCACGTTGCTGTTGCTCGTCCTCATCGTTGTAGAAGTCACGGATCTGATTTTCGCGGTTGATTCAATCCCTGCAATTTTTGCCATTACAACGAATACGTTTATCGTTTACACGTCCAACGTCTTTGCAATTCTGGGATTACGATCTATGTACTTCCTTCTGGCCGGAGTGGTCGAGAAGTTCCACTACCTCCGAACTGGACTGGCGATCGTCCTGACTTTTATTGGCCTGAAGATGCTCGTTGTTGCACTTGGAGTACACGTTCCAATCTGGATTTCGCTTGTTTTCGTTGCTGTGGTCTTACTCGGCTCAGTTATCGCGTCACTCCTCTTCGCAAAAGAGTCCGACTCCACGATACATGTCGATTTACCCCCAGACTTCGATCTCCCACTGTTAGAAGAATCCCCTGAGAACTCAGCCGAGCCAGTAGACGCTCCTGACTCCGTCGAATCCGACAGACCAAATGAGCCACCTGAGCGCTCCAAGGTTACTCACTCGGAATCCGACTGAACACATTCACAGGCTGAAAAATCATCAGACTTGGCCAAAAATGGGCCATTTTCGAATTAAACGTGCTTGAACCAGATAGTTTGGTGTGTTAGATTTCAAATTGGTAGTTCTTAACTGCCCGGGCGACCTCGACTTTTAGCGTCGCCAATGCCCGATCGGATCCACTCCTAACGTGCGGGAAAGACCCTCCAGCTGGAAGGCCTCGCCGCCAAAGAGCGTCTCAACCTGATGCCCTTTCAGCCCATAAGTCGAAGCTAACAATGCCGAATAGAACCAGTCGTTTTGCGTTTGATTGGTGGATCATTCAGAAGCGTTTTCTTTATCTGATGATCGCCTCACTCGTACTCTGTGGAGTGGCGGCAGGAGCCGCACTGTACGTCTACAAGTACGGTAACCCTTTCAAGAACGCGGCCCTAATCAAGTCACAAACAGGCGCGCGATTCATCTCATTTGAGGGTGACGTTCGAGTAATACGAAGCACCACTCGTGAAACTCTCTCTGCTACAAGTGAAACGGAACTCTTTCCCGGCGATACAGTGCAAACACAGGCGAGTGGTCGTGCTCGCATCGGCCTCGCTGACGGTTCGACTCTCCTTGTAAAACCAAACAGCACAATCATCATTCGTGACAACGCACGAGATGATGACGGGAAAAAAACGAACGTGCACGTGAAGGTCGATAGTGGTCAGATGTATGTCCGCACAGAACAACAAAGCGATGGCACAAACAACGTCGTCGAAACTCCACAGACCAAAAACAAAGTCGGCGAACAGACTGGTGCGAGTTTTGGTGTGAACCCGGAAGGCACTGAAGAGATTCGCGTTTCATCTGGTTCAGTCGAAACCACAAACCGCGCAGGCGACAAGACTGCGATTCACGCAGACGAGTATGTATCGGTAAACAACTCGGGTCGCTTGTCTTCACCGCAACGACTGCTCGCCGTTCCGACGCCAGGTGAACCTCGCGATCTACAAAAGGTGTTTATCGGTTCCAATGGTGCAGCGAGTGTGTCGCTGAAATGGTACCGACCACAGTCGGGCACAGCTGCTTATTATCGTGTCGAGGTTGCGACGTCGCCGTTCTTTGTTGCTGATGGAAAAGTAATTGAGCGAGATCAGTTGGTTGCAACCGAGTTTGGTGCTAACGATTTGAGACCCGGCGTCTACTTCTGGCGTGTGCGCGCAACCGCATCAAGCGGTCAAGTGAGTGATTGGAGCGAGCCCCAGAAGTTTATGGTTACAACCCGAGGAACTGGTTCCTCCGTTGCTGTTTCAAACTTAACGGCAGAATTACTTGGTGGCAACATCTACCTTGTCCGTGGAAAAGCCGAACCTGGCACAACGATTCGAGTCGGCGATCGGGAATCTATCGCTGCTAGCGACGGCTCATTCCAGGTACAGATTACTGCTTCGGGAAATACGAAAGACGTGACTGTAGAAGCACAGGATCCTCAAGGAAACAGCAGTCAATACAAACTGGCTTTAACCGGACGCGTTGCAAGAAAAGGCTAAAGACGATGTCGCGGCACGTTGTACTTCTAACAGATGCTCACGAGGCGCCAGCTTACGAATTAATTGAGTCGTTGCGGGCGGCGGGTGTGAAGACACTCATCGAAGGTCTACGTGAAGCTGAAGTGGAAGTCGCGCTTGCCCGCCAACGGACCAGTCAGGAAAACGCGGAGTCTGATGGACCACCGCCGCTGGCTGTTTTGTATGAAGTGGTTCCCGGTGCAGACATGGTCGAGTTGCACACGGCGATTGATCACGCGAAAGCGTTTTGGCCTGGTGCACCCCTCGTCGCCTGCCGGCGTCACGTAAATGGTTTTCAAAGTCTGAATCTTCGCAGTCTCGATGGTGCGACGCTGAAACGGCTTGGCTTCCGCGCCATCGCCGATAAAGCAGCTCAACTCCCAGCCCTCTTGCGCGAAATCGAAGGACACGGCGCAACCGGTGAACTTCGACTGCCCGAGATCGTACAGAAACCCACCGAAGGTGGTTCGTTATCACTACCTGCAAAGTTAAAAGCCAATCGCCTGCGCCAGGCTTTCGATCTCGTTTCATCGTTACACTTCATCGGCGATCAAAGTGGCGCTGCCCATAGCGCGCTGGCGGGGTTGCAGCAGTTGATCTATGCGGATCGATGGGCCATTTATTTGTTCTCGGATGCGAAAGGCTTTGAAGGATCGACATTGGAAGCGATCGCTGTTCGCAAAGCTACATCGCCAGCCGGTGGCAGATCGGAAGAAGAGTGGCGACGGTTGTTGACTGGTGAGGCTGAGCTGCCAGTAGGCTCCGAGACAAAAGCAGCGAAGCTTGCCGCTGCCGGAATGGGCATTCTCAAGAAGAAAGAACGCGGCGAATTTGTCGTGGCGGTGCCACTCATTTGTGGCGAACGAATACTCGGCGTGATCGAAGGAATCCGTCAGGGCTCCGACTCGCATGGTTTCAAGCGATCCGATGTTGAGCTTCTCGATTCACTGTCCCTGCCAATCGCGTCCGCACTGGCAAATGCTGTCCGTATCGCTGAAGCCGAGCGTCTGTCGCAAACAGACGATCTTACCAAACTCCATAACGCTCGTTATCTACGGCAGTTCTTGCTTAACGAAATCCGGCGTGCACGCCGATATGGAACCAGTGTCGCGGCCCTTTTTCTCGACCTTGATGATTTCAAACGAATTAACGATGAGCATGGGCACCTCGTCGGATCGCACGTCTTAATGGAAATGGCCGCCGTCATCCTTTCTTCGGTCCGTGATACCGACGCTGTCGCGCGTTATGGGGGCGACGAATTCGTCATTGTTTTGCCTGATACAGGTACTGAACTGGCCGGAAGTGTTGCCGAGCGCATTCGCCAAAAGATTAGTCGTTATCAGTTTCACGGCGGACGACGGTTGCAACTATCGCTAACAGCAAGTTTCGGGGTTGCGGCGTTTCCCGTACACGCATCGTCTCCGCAGCAACTGATCGCCTGCGCTGACACCGCGATGTATGAGGCAAAGGCGGCGAACAAGAACTGTGTCAGATTTGCAGCAGACGTTGCTTCGAAAGGTGCAATGAGTAAACCAATAGAACCGAGACCTGAACCAACCACAGAGCCGGCAGTGTCCGATAAGGTTTAGCTAACCTACGACAAGCTAAAGCTTATCGGACATTTACTTGGTATGGGCCACCGACGATGTGATGCAGTGAGAAGTAACGAGTACAGTTTCCGGTTTACGGTTCAGTGTCGAGAGTGTATCTTAGCAAGTTCGGACGTGTTTCGTGCGTCTTGGGGGGTAAGAGGAGACCCGACAATCGCAGTCAGGAGATAACGACCGGCTATTTGGAGTTTTGTTTCGGACGGTACTCGAGCCTGATCGAATCTCGGGATCACTAATTACTACAGTTACCGCCGATCCCACCGAAGTTTCATCTAAACAACCACGGGAAGTGAATTAGTAGATGGCGTTCAAATCTATTTTCAGTCTGTTTTCCAGCGATCTAGCTATCGACCTGGGAACGGCAAATACACTGGTTTATGCAAAAGGACGAGGAATCGTAGTTTCGGAACCCTCCATCGTTGCAATTAATAAGGTCACCAATCAGGTTGAGGCGGTCGGTCGCGACGCCAAAGACATGTTAGGTCGAACCCCTGGAAACATCGTCGCCATTCGTCCAATGAAGGATGGCGTGATTGCTAATTTTGAAGTGACGGAGAAAATGCTTCAACACTTCATCCGCAAGGCCCACAATGGCAAAACATGGGTCAGCCCACGAGTTGTTATCGGAATTCCGTCCGAAATAACCCAGGTCGAGCGCCGCGCTGTTGAAGACTCGGCATACCGGGCTAAAGCGTCAGAAGTTTACCTCGTTGAAGAGGCAATGGCCGCAGCGATTGGTGCGGGCCTGCCAATCACTGAACCGCACGGCAACATGGTTGTCGATATCGGTGGTGGCACTACTGACATCGCGGTCATTAGTTTGAGTGGCATCGTCTATTCTCGTGCAGTTCGAGTCGCTGGCAACGAAATGGACGAGGCAATCATTCAATACATCAAACGGAAGTACAACTTGCTCATTGGGGAACGCACGGCGGAAGCTATCAAGATCGAACTGGGCTCTGCGTATCCATTAGACGAACCGTTGTCGTACGAAGTTCGTGGTCGAAACCTCATTGAAGGTATTCCGAAGACGATCACAATTACCGACGAAGAAGTACGTGAAGCGTTGGCAGACTCGATTTCGACAATCATCAATGCGGTGCGAGTAGCCCTCGAAAGGACACCACCGGAGCTTTCGGCCGACATTGTCGAACGGGGGATCGTACTAACTGGCGGCGGAGCGTTGTTGAAGAATCTTGACAAGCGACTGTCAATCGAAACTGGTTTGCCGGTGTCACTCGCAGATGACCCACTTGCGTCCGTTGTGCTTGGAACTGGGAAAATGCTTTCTGATTTCGATCTGCTGAAGCGAGTGAAGTGGGAAAATACGATGACCAGCGGAATGTAGCTGAAGAAGTATGGCAACAGTTCGCACACAGAGGGAAATCAGGCAGAGGGCGCCACTTTGGCTCGTCATGCTGCTGTTTATGAATCTGGTGATCATGGCCGTCGATGCCAAAGACAGCGACGGTAAGCAAAAGTTTTTACGGATCTGGACACAGACCTTTGCATCTCCGATTCAGAGTGCTTCCTCTAAAGCAACCGGTGCCACTACCGGTTTCTTCCGCCAGATTATCAACTTCCACAGCACTGCCCAGGAAAACGAAGAACTCAAAAAACAACTCGCAGCCGCTCAGGACCAACTGCGAAACGCGAACCAACAAACCTCGGAAAACGACCGGTTGAAGGCTCTTCTGAATTTAAAAGAAAAGTCGGAATATCAAATGGTGCCCGCGCGCGTAATTGCACGTGACCCATCACTATGGTTCAACACAGTCACAATCAATCGCGGTAGTAGTTCAGGAATTGCCATGAACATGCCAGTAGTTACAGCGACTGGAATTGTTGGTCGCGTGATTACTGTCAGTCCCTGGGCATCGCAGGTAATGTTGTTAACTGACGAGAAGGCAGGTGCGGGAGCTGTTGTCGGGCAACTTGGTCAATCGGGTGCGCTCGGATCTATACGTGGGCGACAAGACCTCGGTCTAATCGAGATGCGCTACGTCTCAGGGCTCGAGAAAGTCCAAGTGGGCGACTCCGTGGTGACAACTGGTCAGGATGGAATCTATCCACCAGGTTTGAACGTTGGTCAGGTAGTTGATGTAAAGAACGGAACGGCAACTCAACCTCATCAAATCTTGATTAGACCCGGCGCTGGTTTTGATCAGCTGGATGAAGTGGCGGTGCTTCTCTATCATCCGCCGCAGCGACCCGCCCCCGAACAGGCGCTCCCGAATGCAGAAAAGAGCAAGAAACCCTAACGGTTTTCGATTTTTGATTTTTGATTTTCGAATGCTTCGTCAAGGTAAGTGCAATGTACAAACAAGGGTTCTATTATTCCTGCAGAGGCGGATTCACAATTGCCAGACGCCGATGCTGGTTTCATCAATCGAAAATCAAAGATCGGCAATCGGAAATTGTTTAAATGCCCCAACTTAAGATTGCCGCAGTTCTGGCCATCTCCATCATTCTGCAGCTTTCGTTGCGTGCAGTTTGGCCTCCACTTTCATATATCGACTTTCCCCTTGTTGTAGTTGTTTACATTGCACTGCAGCGCGACGCCTGGCAGGCGTTACTCGTCGGAACCCTTGCGGGACTGATTGTAGACGCGGCCGGGGGCGGTCTGATTGGCGCCGGAGGCTTTTCAAAAACGCTGACGGCATACATCATTTACTTCGCGGCAACACGGGTGAATCTTGAAAATCCCTTGCTCAGGATCCCGGTACTGGCCGCGGCGACTGTACTGGATGCAGCTATTTACGTTTTTTGGCATCGGGTGCTTGGTTATCCACCTCTTGTTCCCCTCGTACAGACAATGTCGTATAAACTTATTGCAACGACGGTCGTGGGAACGATAGTTCTTTACATGCTTGACTCAGTGTTAACTGAACGTGCTGCTCAACGGAGACAATTTGCCACACGCAGGCGAGTAGCCAGACGCACCACGGGGTCGTTACGGCGACGTTAAAGTACTTTTATACTTGGTACTTCATATTTGTTCTTT
>PSRF01000318.1 GCA_003175865.1 Blastocatellia bacterium | reverse complement strand
CTGCAGAAACTTTGGGACGCACAACCGAAAAAGTTTTCAAAGGAAGACCAGGATGCAGGAGTAGACGACGCTTCAAAAAGGATCTTTGTCGATCTGGATAGGTCGCGAGGTCAACTGACCGAATATCGTGACTACGTTACTCCGATGCAGCGTTTGCTTGAACTTGAGCCGGTTACGTTTGTGCCATCACGTTATCGAATCGCGGATTTGATTCCGAAGATGGCTATGGGCGATCACAACAGCGTCTATGAATTACAAAATTACGTAGTCGGACTTAGCGATGCCGGACTCGTCGTCAATGCAGACGGGTCGCTCGACGAGTCGGGTAGTTTTAGTCGACGTAATTACTTTCAACTGCTGCAAGGTGCAAGTGTGCGCAACAACGTGCAGCCCGGCATGGCGAATCGTCCAATCGATATGATCGCTACACGGCTGCCAGCGTCACTCGTCCGGTCGCAAATACTCGACAAGGACATCAGTGATGATGTGATCTGGATAAGCACAGCAAATGGCAAGCAGGCCCTCCTGCTGTCGAAACTCGGCCCTTCAGGTCAAGTGAGTCTTCGATATGTACCGATTAGTAATCTGACCGAGGATGCTGACGGTCATGTAAAATTTGATCTAATTGACTTGGAGCCAGGTCTGCCCCTGAGATTTTTTGAGGATCCAGCCCTCGCTGTTCCGTCTAATGATGTGAAAGGTTGGTTAACTGGTTGGCACACCGATGTCGAATGGCTGCGTGCACTGCACCAAACCAAATACTCAAATGGCTTAATCGGGCTTCATGAAGAGCTCGCGCGCCATTCAGTCGAGCGAACTACTCCTGATGCTCCTGGAATTTCTGCAGACGAGAGCTTGTTGCGACGTTTTGTTCGACGGCAACGATATTTGGTGGAGGCCGACTTGCTGGTTGTCGCAAACGATCACTGGAATTTCGACGTGCGAGGATTTAACCCTGGCGGCAATCACGGATCGTTCTTCCGAATCTCAACTCATTCTGAATTCATGATTGCTGGGGGAAGGAACACGAACTTACCTGTTGGGGTAGCAATCACTGAACCCTATGACAGCCTCAGCTATGTTCCGACGCTACTAGCATTAACAGGCGAATTACGCGATGATAGCCGTCCACTTCCGATACTATGGGAAAAAGGCTTTAGACAATTCCCGGGAAGAGTAGTTAAGGAACTACTGCCAGATAGCAGTGATAAAGAAAAGATCACCACTAATGGAGCGAGTCCGTCGCCTTGATGCAACAAGATTTCGGAGAAACATGGCAAGCAGAGGAGATTGAAGAACTCTCCGAAGAACAAGAATCCTCAGCGGCTGGTAAATCGAAAAAATCTTTCGTTTGGCTTCAATCACTGGCCTTTCTGCTAGGTCTGGGACTGCTGATTTTTGTCATTAACCGAGTCGGTGTGCAGCCGCTGTTCGACGCGCTGCTGCGAATCGGATTCGGCTTTTTTGTAATCCTTGCACTTAGTGGATGGCGCCACGTTATGCGCACAATTGCAATGCGCGCAGCAGTTCCTCCAGAACACAGGAGAGTCACGTTCCGCCAGGCTTTTGCCGCTCGATTGGGTGGTGAAGCGATTAGCTTCTTGACCTTCACCGGTCCTCTTCTTGGCGAAGCAACGAAGGTCGCTTTGCTTCGCAAACGAGTCCCATTGACTTATGGCGTCCCCGCTCTAGTCGTAGACAACCTGCTCTACAACATGTCCGTCGTGTTCTTTATTTTGACGGGTGCGGTTGTAATGCTTTTGAGTTATCCACTGCCTACCGAAGTCTATACAGTTCTAATCATCATCGCAGTGATTGCCACAATCGGGATTCTTGTAGCGGCATTCGCCGCAAAACGACGCGTCATGCTTTTGACATGGATGATTGATCGGCTTGCTGAATTACGTCTTAGTCCAAAGGTAATACTCAAGCGCCGCCATCACATCCATCATCTTGAGTCGAAGGTTTACGATTTCTATCAACATCATCCTGGTTCGTTCTTCGGGATGATCGTTTGCGATCTTGCCTCGCACGCCTCGAGCGTTACGGAGGTTTATGTGGCGCTCCGAATGCTTGGTTTTCACGGTTTAGTGAGTCAGGCATACATCATCGAATCACTAACGAAAGTCATAAACTTCTGCTTCGCATTCGTGCCCGGAACAATCGGTGTCTATGAAGGCGGAACTGGAGTAGTTTTGAAGACTCTTGGGTACACGGCAGCTGCCGGCGTCGCTCTCGCGCTAGTTCGGAAAGCTGCCATTGTATTTTGGACATCACTCGGATTACTCGTCCTTACGTGGCGTACGCTTCCGAACGCATGGCGCCGCATCCTGGATCGAAGTCCACGGTTACAGCAACTTATGGATAGTCTCGTTTTCTCAAATATCGCACATAGACCGGCTCGTACCGCCGTGAGTATTTTGGGCACAGCGGTAGGTGTTCTCTTAATCGTGTTTACCGTCGGCTTGGCCCATGGTCTACTCAAAGAACGGGGACATCGTGAGGCGAACATTGGCGCTGAAATAATGATTAGAGCGTCCGGCACAATCAGCTTGGCTGACTCTAGTTCCTTCAACATCCCCGTGGCGCATGCCGCGGAATTGGCTGGAATCCCGGGTGTGCGAGCCGCAACTGCAATTGGTCAGAAACTCGATCACAGCGATTCGGGCTTCGGTTCACGACTGGTCGATGGTATCAACTACGACCAGTATGCAAGCATCGCGGGCATCACCATTCGGGACGGACGCAAACTCCAATCAGGCGACGAGGCGATGATCGATCCGAAGTGGAAAGAACAGCGACATGCCAACGTCGGCGACACGGTTCCGCTGTTTGAGCGTCCGTTCAAGATAGTCGGAATTTACGAACCACCGGGTGGAGGACGAATCAAGATTCCGTTATCTACTATGCAGGAACAGGAAGGTGCGGAAGGCCGAGCTTCAGCGATTCTTGTTGCGTGCGTAGATCCGGCAAAGCAGGATGAAGTTGCGGCAGCGATTCAGCAAAAGTATCCAAACGATCAGTTACTGTTCACACGCGATCTGCCTGAGCTTTATGCGAGCGGAGTTCCGGCGCTTAACGTTTTTATTAGGGTCGTTGTAGGAGTCGCTGCGTCTATCAGCATGCTCGTCATTCTTCTGGCGATGTATACGACTGTCACCGAACGCACACGCCAGATTGGTATTCTGAAATCACTCGGAATGTCGAAAACCGCGATTGCCTGGGTCATTGAGCAGGAAGCACTGCTTGTTAGTGTTATGGGCGTCGTTGTTGGTGTGTTGTTAACCCTTGCGGCGCGCTTTGCGATTATGCGTGTGACAACTCTGGAGATAGAGATTGAGCCGCGTTGGATTTTGATAGCACTTGCTGTTGGTCTGCTTGGTGGAACAATCGGCGCGCTTTACCCAGCATTGCGAGCAGCGCGGCAAGACGCAGTGGAAGCTCTCAGCTACGAGTAACGCATTGGTGAAAGGAGATCGTCATGGGCGCAGAAGCAGCAGCGATCGCAGCAGCCATCGCAAAGGCTACGAAGGCTAGCGGCGTCGTCGTAAAGATGGATCCCGAAGATTTCCTGAACATCCTTAACAAGGCAGGCAAGTGCCTGGTCGTTTGTGCAACAGGCGGTTTCATCTCGACGAATTATCAATACCTCACAAGTTACAAAGGCCTCGCTTTCTTTACAAAATCAGACGAGCCCCTCGTATTGCCTCCCGGTGTTGAGACAGTTCTCGCGGAAGATATCTGGATACCAGGTTAAGCCCGAAGCAGAACATGATCGATTGTGGTTGTTAGAGAGTTTGAGCGCGACACACAACTTACTTGTCGGTCTTCAAGGTTGCTTACCTATTCTTGAGGGGGGCTTCCTGTCGCTACGCCAAGGCATCGGGGTTCTCTAACTGTTTATGAATCATCAGACCTTCGATGCACTTATTCTTGGTGCTGGCGCTGCTGGACTCGCTGCTGCAACGGAAATGAGCCGCGGCGGTTTGCGCACGATAATAATCGAAGCGCGCGATCGAATTGGCGGTCGAATATATACTCGTCACAATCGAACATCCTCGGTCCCCATAGAACTCGGAGCTGAATTTGTACACGGCCGTCCTCCGGAACTCTTCGAACTGATTGACGAAGCACAACTCAAAGTTGAGGAGGTGACCGGTCGCCACTGGTTTTTCGACGACGGAAAGCTGGTCAAGCCAGGTGAGTTCTGGTCCAAAGTTGAGGAATTGATGAATGGCATGAAGCTGGGTCAACCTGACATATCTTTCAAGGATTATCTGGCAACTCTTCCTAACGACGAACATACAGCGCGTGCAAAAGCGATTGCGACACGTTATGTCGAGGGATTCCACGCTGCTAGGCTGGATCGCATTGGGGTCCATGGTTTGATCAAGGCGAACGAGGCTGCGGACGATGTACACGGCGACAAAATGTATCGCATCGCGGATGGTTACGAAGGTATCGCGCAATGGCTCTTACACCAGGCACAAGCTAACAATTCAGTTCTTCGCCTGAACACCCGAGTAAATGAATTGCGTTGGCGATCCGGCAACGTCGAAGTACTGTGCTCGTCAGCCGATTCAGAGGGACTAATCCAGGCCGGCAAAGTCGTTGTGACGGTGCCGCCTTCACTGATCAAACAAACCCTCCGTTTCAGCCCACCCCTACCGACGGCTATTTTGCAAGCGATGGAGTACTTGCCGATCGGAGACGTGGTAAGGATCGTACTCGAATTCAAACGACGTTTCTGGGCTGGTCTCGACTTGCGCAGTACTGACGAAGATCTCTCCGAGTTATCTTTTATTCACTATCCCGATGCATTTCTTCCAACCTGGTGGACACTGTATCCAGATCCGAGTGCAGTGCTTGTCGGTTGGGCTGGTGGACCACGCGCAACGAAGCTGTCATCCGGCAGCGGTCAGTTATTACGAACAGCACTCGATTCTTTGTCTTCGATATTTGGTGTTAGTTACGACCAACTTAAGAGCGAACTGCGCGAGTTTCATTTCCATGACTGGCGCAATGATTCGTTGACCCGTGGAGGATACACCTACGTCGCAGTCAATGGTCTCGCGGCGCAACAACTACTCGCGCAGCCGTTGGCCGATACGATATTCTTCGCCGGCGAAGCCCTGGCCGTTGGCCACATCGGTACCGTTCATGGGGCCATTGCGACTGGCAAACGTGCCGCGAAGCAGATTCTCGACAAATGAGTAATACTTATATTGTGAAGCACTTCCTTAATCGAGAGCTCTCGGTCAAGAGTACATACGACGCTCTTTTGAAAGCTGCGAAACAGTTTGGTCCTGTTAAGGAGGATGCGAAGAAGACATCGATTCACCTGGTGCGAGGTTCGGCCTTTGCCGGAATTGCGATGAGAAAGTCTTCGCTGATCCTGACTGTTAAATCACCTGCAGACGTAAAGAGTGACCGCGTCTTAAAACGCGAGCAGGCATCAAGGAATCGGTGGCATCTTGAATTCAAGCGAGTCGCCGGATGCAGTTGGCGCTGAGATTGTTTCCCTGCTACGTCGCTCGTACGATATGTCGGTGTAAAACTCGGAACCAAACCGAGGCGTGAGACGTTTCCGAGATAGTGGGCGCGAGAACCTGCGCATCAATAGAAAGAACTGAATAATGTACTGTCCCCAATGCGGCAATGAATCCGGCTCCGGCGTCCAGTTTTGCCGTTCGTGCGGCGCAAACCTGAAAGTGATTGGTAAAGCCGTCGCTTTGAGTGAGGCTATCGCGCGGAGCGACCGCGGACCTCTCCCGAAGATTAAGGAGATGGTTAAGGGCTTCCAGGTAGAGCACGTTGGCGAAGAGGTTACGCGTGCTTTCGACAAGATGCAGGCGGAAATTGCTCGAGTGTCTACCGAGTCACATAAAAAAGCTCAAGATCACTGGACGGGATTCAGACGTCGCAAAACACCAGCAGAAAGGCGCGAGCAACACATCACCCATGGTGTGGTTTCGCTCTTCTCGGGCGTCGGTGCAATGGTTTTTCTTTACTACTTGTCAGCGGCGATAGTCTTGAAATTGCCGCCAGACGTGATTGCGAAGATTCCTTTTGAACTTGAACCCGTTATCCGTGTGATTTGGTTGCTTGGGTTAGTGCCCCTGCTGTCAGGTGTCGGCCATATCGCCGCTGGATTACTGATTCGACCAGCTCGTGAACGCGAAGCATTGCCTTCGCCGCACACGCAACGCGATATCGGAGGAACTCAACCAGATATCCCGCCAGCGCCGGCAAATTTGAAGAATGTCGTGCCGAGCGTCACTGAACACACAACTGAATTGCTGTCTGATGCCTCCTGGCGGGAACACTAAGTCTCTCGAGGGATGCCGTTAAATTCAATCGGATCAGTCCGAGCAGCCTAATCTAGAGAATCCACAGCGGTAGCGACGGGAAGCTAACAGTCAACTTCAAACCTGTAGGGGTGGCCCTCCGTGGCCACGCCTCTTTTGGCTTCCGACTTCTCCCAAAGATTTTCAATGCCGACGAGGGGGTGGCCACGGAGAGCCACCCCTACTTCCTGAAGAAAGGCGCGAACAAAAATGGCGACCGAATTACTCGGTCGCCATTTTCTTTCCGAACTACATTAATAGCCTAATTCTTCGGCCGAATCCGAACTGAATAGTCCGGCCAGCACTGACTCGGGTCAAAGTCCTCAAACGAGTTCGAACTAAACCTAAACTCGTCATCGAGCCCGAATGGATTAGCCGGCGTTGTTGGTGCAGGCATAGCGAACTTCGGATCAAGTGCCTTTGCAATTTGATCACGAGCGTCCATCAAGTGTGCACGCGTTTCACGATCTGTCGCACGTGGAAGTGCCGCACCAATATCAGTGCTCAAGTCACGGAGCTCAGCACGAATCAACGCGCGATAATCATCTGCAACTGCCGGACGGCCGTTTAGTTTGGTCGAGAGGAGATCGAGATACGAATTCTGCAAGTTGCGACGATAAACGTCGATCTTCACAGGTCCACCTTCAATCTCGCGCCAGATCCCTTTCCGGACGTCAGCCAGAAAGTCAGAGGCACGATAAGCTGCAGCGCCATCGATTGCTTCCTGTTCGACAAGGCGATCAAATCGACTATTGTTCAGAAGCGAATTGAGTACGCGCTCCTGTGCTAGATTGACTCTGGCCACTGCACCTGTCGGCTCTATGCGACGCAATATCTCCGCCTTTAACGCCCAGGTCGGCGTAGAGAAAGCGTTGTCATTCAGAAACCGAACGGCGGCAGCTTGTCGCTCGCGAGGGACAATGGTGAAACGCACACCGTCCTGCCCGGCGTGTTTCTGTTGTGAATTAAGGCCACCAACGATCGCGCTGACGTGATTCAACTCAGTGGCCCATTGGCCCAACATACGACCATAAAGCTCTTCCAGGTCGTCGTAGGGTTCACCTGGATGTGATGTCGCGGGCAGAAGCATGTCAGAAACACGCTTGAGGTTCTTGATTCCGTTAGCCGTCGACGATATCGCATCGGCATCGCCAACAGCTTCCGTGTTTTCACCAGGATCGGAACCGCGTGCATCTGCAGTTGAAAAACGCAAGTAAGGTTTTGCATCCTGCTCACGTGCCCATTCATCGAGTGTCTTCTTTTCTTCATCTGGAGTTCGCGCGCCCGGGATCGGCTTGTAACCCCACATCGTCGCCCACTTGTCATACGGACCAATCTTGGGAATTAAGTCCTCGACCGGAATGTTGTCTTCAGGTTGAGCGACATAATTAAAGCGTGAGTAGTCCATGAGCGTCGGGGTGTGACTCATTGTTTTTAGCCACTCTGGATCACGAATCTTCTCGACCGGGTACTCCGCACTCGCTTTCATGTTGTGCTGGAAGCCGAGCGTGTGACCAACTTCATGGGCGACTACGTACTCGACCAATCTGCCCATCAAATCATCTGACAATGGAAGTTTCTTCGCGCGCGGATCCAGTGGTCCAACCTGCAGGAAGTACCAATCGCGCTGGAGGTTCATCACGTTGTGATAGTACTGAATGTCAGACTCGATAATTTCGCCGGTTCGAGGATCTGAGATGTGCGGACCCGACGCGTTTTCGATCGTCGAAGGTAAATAGCGGAT
>PSRF01000278.1 GCA_003175865.1 Blastocatellia bacterium | reverse complement strand
CTTCGCAAAGGAGTAACTCTCGAGGACGGTATACGTACGGCACCCGCAAAGATAACTCTACTTCATGAGACTGATACTAATGCCTGGTTTGAAGTGTTGCTCCATCAAGGTCGCAACCAACAGATTCGCCGGATGTTCGATTTGATTGGACATTCAGTTCTGAAACTCAAGCGAGTGCGCATTGGTTTTCTCCGCGACGACGAGCTCCGGCCTGGTTCCTGGCGTCTGCTTTCCGACTCCGAAGTCAGACGATTGATGAAACCTGCCTCAGTTCCTAAGGGAAGTGCTCGATCTACAAAAAAACGCCGCGCGAGTCACGCTTAACGATTCCATTTTGTTACAATCCTACAGCTGAAATATTTTTTATACAGGTATAAACGAAATGGAATTCGAATTAACCGAAGAACAAAAACAAATCAAAACCAGTGTTCGAGAGTTTGCGGAGTCGGAAATCGCTCCTCATGTAATGGAGTGGGATGAATCGCAGCACTTCCCGGTTGAGCTCTTACCAAAACTTGGCGAGTTGGGTCTGCTGGGCGTTTTGTTCCCGGAAGAATACGACGGGGCCGGAATGGGCTACGTTGAATACGCAACGATCATAGAGGAACTTTCGCGAGTGGACGGCTCGGTTGGTATTTCTGTCGCCGCGCATAATTCTTTGTGCTCAAATCATATTTACAAGTATGGCGACGACGCACAGAAAGAGAAGTTCCTGAAGCCACTCGCGAGTGGTAAACACCTCGGTGCGTGGGGCCTTACTGAACCTGGTGCCGGTTCTGATGCTTCTGGCACCAAGACAATCGCAGTTCGTGCGGATGGCGGTTGGATAGTTAACGGCTCGAAGAATTTCATCACTCATGCAATTCACGCTGACACGTGTGTGGCCATGGCCGTAACAGATCGCGCTAAACGAAGCAAGGGAATCTCCGCATTTGTTTTTGAGAAGGGAATGAAAGGTTTTTCGCCTTCGAAAAAAGAAAACAAATTGGGACTACGTGCTTCGGAAACCGCCAGTGTTGTTTTTGAGGACTGCTTTGTTCCGGATGAGAACCTCCTGGGTGAAGAAGGGCAGGGCTTCATAAACGCAATGGAAGTTCTCGATGGTGGTCGGATTTCAATTGCGGCTTTGGCAGTAGGTATCGCCCAGGGAGCTTTTGAGTCAGCCCTGCGCTATTCTCAGGAGCGACAACAGTTCGGCAAACCAATCGCTGAATTTCAAGCGATCCAATTCAAACTCGCTAATATGGCTACACAGATTGATGCCGCGCGTTTGTTGATGTATCGCGCAGCATGGATGAAAGACAACGAGAAGAGGACTACAAAGGAATCGTCAATGGCAAAACTGTTTGCCTCTGAGGTCAGCGTTAATGTTTGCGAAGAAGCCATTCAAATACACGGTGGTTACGGTTACACCAAAGATTATCCACCTGAAAAGTATTGGCGTGATTCGAAGTTGTGTACGATTGGCGAAGGGACCTCCGAGATTCAGCGCATCATTATTGCTCGCGAAGTGCTGCGTCAGGTTTGAGTCCAACGCAGGCGTCTCGTCTGCGTGATAATCGATCACTAAGGTAGAATTTCTTCACTCAGCGCAGGCGAGATGCCTGCGCTCGTTTTTGATGGTGCAATCCACGAAAAGTTTGGCGGAAAGAGTTGCAAACGCGGAACCGTCTGCGGTAGCCCGAGCTATCTCGAGAATTGAGGATGGCGCGGATAGTGCGACGGAATTAATGAAACAGATCTACCAAATGTCTCGTGGTGGACTGGTAATTGGAATTACAGGCGCACCCGGCGCGGGCAAGTCGTCTTTGGTCGACAAGCTCGCGTTGTTGTTTCGCAAACGAGGCGAGCGAGTCGGCATTGTTGCGGTTGATCCTTCGAGTCCATTTTCGGGTGGTGCCATCCTTGGTGATCGAATCCGGATGCAAACCCTTGGACTCGACGAGAATGTTTTTATCCGATCAATGGCCACGCGCGGAAATCTTGGCGGGTTATCGCGCGCGACGGTTGATGCGGTTGCGATTCTAGACGCGGCTGGCTATTCAAAAATAATTGTCGAAACGGTCGGTGTTGGCCAAGACGAAGTTGAGATAGTTAAGGCCGCGGACGTTTCAGTGGTTGTCTTAGTGCCGGGTATGGGAGATGACATTCAAGCGATCAAAGCGGGGATCATGGAGATTGGGGACATTTTCGTTATCAACAAGTCTGACCGCGAAGGTGCTTATGCGACAGAGAAGGAATTGCAGGCACTCTTATCACTCGCCGAACGTAGCGATGATTGGGACCCTCCGATAGTCAAAACTATTGCCACTGAGAATACTGGAATCGGAGATTTGGCTGAGGCAATCGATCGTTTTCAACAAACACAAAGAAGAACCGATATCGGCAATGAACGCCGTCACGCAATCGCGCGTTGGCGCATCATAGAACTATTGCGAGAACAACTTTTATCGTCGGTTTTGAACTCGAATGACTGTGCATCTGCACTCGAACGCTTGGCCGACGAAGTTGCAACCAAGCGTCGAGACCCTTATTCTGCGGTAGAGGAGTTATTAAAGGCGTCTCCGAATCGCTAACGCATGGCCATCAAAGTTGATCATATTGGTATCGCCACGCGTGAACTCGCTGAAGGTCTCGCGGTTTGGCGTGACACTTTGGGCTTGAAAGTAGCCGGTACAGAAGAAGTCGAAGAGCAAGGCGTTCGCGTTGCAATGTTGGAACTCGGTGATACACACATCGAGTTACTGGAGTCTTTGCGACCGAGTTCAGCAGTGGCAAAGTTTGTAGAAAAGCGTGGCCCTGGGATTCACCACATCGCAATTGAAGTTGAAGATATTCAAGCTGCACTTGCTGAACTTAGGAACCGAGGCGCGCGATTAGTTGACGAAACACCGAGGATTGGTGCTGGTGGTTGTCTCGTCGCATTTGTTCATCCGTCCTCAACCAACGGCGTACTTCTCGAATTAGTTCAGCATCGGTAGTTATTTAGAAAGGAACTATTATTTTGACCTCAACAACAAAAGCTCTTATTGCAGCGGTGATCGCTGTCTTATTTTCTGCAAGTCTGATTTTCTGGCAAGTAAAAGCCAGGAGGACAGAGGCCGTAAACTTGTCCGCTGAGGACATGGCCTTGATAGCGCAGGACCAGTCGCCGCAGATGCGGGCTCAGTTGGCAACCGATGCCACCGCGCGTAAGGAATTTGCGAAAAATGTGCAGGAGTTGCTTGCAGTAGCCGAAGAGGGCAGGGCGAACGGCGTAGACAAGTCGCCCGAGATTCATCGTCAACTCGATTTCCAGCGCGTGAGCGTAATCGCTCAATACTATTTTGAGCAACAGGGTGACAAGGGCACCGCTGACATCACCGATAAAGAAGTTGAAGACTATTTCAAACAACCCGGAAACGAAGAGAAATTTCAGCAGCTGTTGGCCGATGCCAAGGCTGCGAATCCTCAGCTGGCATCACAACAAATTCCGCCCGAACAACTCGAGATGCTGAAGCAGCGCCTCGGTCGAATTTATCTCGGTGCGCAACGGGCTAAGGAACAGCACCTTGACCAGAAACCGGAAGTAAGATTGCAGACACTATTGCAGGAAGCGCGCGTCATCGCTCAGAAGTATGCGATGGATAAACTTCAGACGAAGATGAAAGCCACTGATGATGAGGTCACAGCTTACCTCGCGGCACACCCCGACCTCGATACTGACAAACAAAAACGAGCACAGGCAGAAGAAGTCCTCAAGCGTTTGCGCGCCGGCGAGGATTTCGCAACGCTAGCTAAACAGTTTTCTACTGACGGCAGCAAGGACAAAGGCGGAGACCTCGGTTGGTTCGGTCACGGAGAAATGGTGCCAGAGTTTGAGCAAGCCGCGTTTGCGCTGAAGCCTGGACAGATCAGCGACATAGTGCAGACCAAGTACGGCTATCACATCATCAAGCTCGAGGAGAGAAAGACTGAGACAAAGGACGGCAAGCAGGAGGAAAAACTGCACGCTCGTCACATTCTGTTTGGAGACGCTAACTCGTTTGGTCCGCCGCAGACAGCGCGCGAAAAAGCGAAAACGGCAGTTGAACAGGACAAAGCGAAGAAAGTTCTTGACGACATTGTTGCGCGTTCGCACGTAAAAGTTGCGGATAACTTTCAGGTGAAAATGCCAGAGCAGTCACCGATGCAGGGTCTGCCTCCAGGTTTCGGACCGGGTGGCGAAGAACCGCCAGCATCAGGTGAGCCAGAAGCGAAGCCGAAGCCGGGACAGGCGGCGCCAAAGACCCAGCCAAAGAAAAAATAGATAGCTGGTAACGGCAGGCAGGATTTCAGCAACAGCTAAATGCAAGTCGGCGATTATCGCGTTGAGATTGTTCCAGACACGGAATTTCGCCTCGATGGAGGCGCGATGTTTGGAGTAGTTCCACGGAACTTGTGGTCACAGGTGTGCCCGCCCGACGAACAGAACCGAATTCGAATGAACATGAACTGTGTTTTCATCGATACAGGTTCTGAGAAGGTGCTAATTGAAACAGGCATTGGCGACAAGTGGTCACCAAAACAAGTCGCGATGTATGGGATCGACCGCCAGCGCACACTTGCCGAAAGCCTGAGCACTAACGCTGGTGTCAGTCCTGAAGAGGTTACGATTGTAATCAACACGCACCTGCATTTCGATCATGCGGGTGGCAACACTTCGCTGGACCATAGCGGCGCTGCTGCCCCCACTTTCCCCAATGCGCGTTATTTTGTTTCAAAGGCGGAATTGGACCACGCTGAGGAGCCAAGCGAAAGAGATCGCGCGAGTTATTTAGCTGATAATTGGCGACCTCTTCGCCTTTCTGGTCAACTGCAACCGAAGGAAAGGGATTACGAAGTTTTGCCCGGACTGCGCATGGAAACGCATGCAGGTCACAACCGTTCTATGCAGTGTTGGCGGTTGGAACAGCATGGTCAAACGTTATTCGGGTTTGCGGATCTTGTGCCGATGCGTGCACACGTCAGGTATCCATGGATAATGGGTTACGATCTGTATCCAGTAGAAACGTTGGAATCGAAGAAGCGACTTTTGCCGCAGGCAGCGCGTGAAGGATGGCTTTGTTTGTTCTATCACGATCCGGACGAGCCGCTTTGCAGATTGATTGAACGTGAAAACAAGATTGAAGTTCTGCCGGTAAGTAACGTTTGATCAGAAATAGGAGGCCCGCTCCTGTTCTGAATTCTTGGAGAATAATTGCAAGAGATGAGTTCACAAGTTCGCATAGGTATCATAGGTGGCAGCGGGCTCTATCAAATGCCCGAGCTCACTGACATTGAAGAGATTTCAATCGATACACCGTTTGGTAAACCCTCTGACGCCTTCATTATAGGAACTCTTGAGAATGAGCGAGTTGCGTTTCTGCCGCGGCACGGTGTCGGCCACAGATTTACGCCAACCGAGGTACCTTTTCGCGCGAACATCTACGCGATGAAGCTGCTCGGCGTCGAACGAATACTCTCCGCCTCAGCTGTCGGTTCTTTGCAAGAGCAGTATGCACCTCTTGACATGGTGATCCCGGATCAGTTTTTCGATCGCACCCGGGCACGCGCTCGCGAGTCAACGTTCTTTGGTGACGGGATCGTCGCGCACGTTTCATTCGCGCATCCGGTGTGCGGTGCGTTAGGCGATGTACTTGAGTCTTCCTGTAAAGCGGTTAACGTGAACGTACACCGTGGCGGTACGTACGTTTGCATGGAAGGCCCTGCGTTTTCCACCGTTGCCGAGTCAAATGTTTATCGCGCGTGGGGCATGCATATTATCGGCATGACAAATTTGCAGGAGGCAAAACTGGCTCGTGAGGCTG
>PSRF01000003.1 GCA_003175865.1 Blastocatellia bacterium | reverse complement strand
TTTGGCAGCGTGGTGTCCAGATTTTTTTCACAGCTTCTGAGCCTGGTGTCTATTTAGTTCACAACTTGTTAGTTCACAACTTGGGCGGTGGTTCGTTCAAGATTTTTTGAAAACCCATCCCACAAAAACCAGGGCGCCGCGGAAAGCCACGACGCCCTGGTCCATTTTGGAGTCTACCCTGCTTGAAACTTAAATCGGTTGAGCCTTCACCTTTAAAGCCTTTACCTTGGGTGTGACTTTTATGTTCGGCATTTCGATGTTGATTGCCGGAATCGATGGAATCTCTATTCGCGGCATTGCGATATCTATTTCGGGAAAGTCAGGAAATTCAACTCGCGGGATCACGATGCGGCGACCAATCTGCGGTCTTATGATCGTACCTGAAGAAAACGTGCCTCCTTCTTTTGGTGTCACGCGAATCAACAGCTGCGTCTTGTTGCGGACCACCGACAACGTCACGTCTCCTTCCTTCTTGTTGTTGATGATTCGCGAAATGTCACCTGTCGAGCCGACGACTTCGCCGTCGATTGCGGTGACTACGTCCCCGGCCTTGAGCCCCGCTTTTGCAGCTGGACCATCCTCAGTAACAGAAGTGATTAGGACTCCCTTGCCACCAGGTACTCCAAAATAGTCAGCAAGCTGTTTGGTTAGTTCCGTCGTGGTGACGCCGATGCGTCTCGTGTTTGTTAATGCAAAAGCCCAGTTGCCTTCACCGTTTACCGATGGACCTTCCCATTTCCAGATTCTTGGGGTCTCCGTGCCGAAATCCCCCAGACGAGCAAAGCTATTTTGACGCTTAGCAATCGTTGCGGAAAGTTCTTGCTCTGAACCAGCACGACTGATTGCGATCCTCACTGATTGGTCTGGTGCGATCTCGGACACAAGTCGATTGAGTTTGCGGACGCTCGTAACGTTCTCACCGTCGACACGAAGGATTACGTCGTCTTTGCGAATACCAGCCTTCTCAGCCGGACTGTCCTTTGTCACTTGAGTCACGCCCACCCCACGCGGCTGGCCCAAGTTATAGCGCGACATATTTTCGCGCGTAATGTCTTCGGCATAAACGCCGAGGTAGCCGCCACTATCCAACAGTGAGAAAGCATTTTGGGAAAGTTCTTCCAAGTTTGTTGTGGCCGAGGGCTCCTGCGCGACTGCGGTTCCAGTTGCCAGACAAATCGCCGCGAACAGGGTCAGCGAGAGTTTAGTTGTCATTGCGGATTCCTCCGGAAGAATTTGATGGTTTACACGCATGTGGAAATCCCCGGTTCCAAAAGGTTTAAAGCAGAATTTGAAGACGGTTTTATTGGAGACTGAGACCGAAAATTCGTCGAGAAGTGGGTTTTTGAACGGTAATGCGAGGATGTGCACTATCGGATATGGAGTGTCACCGTACGTAGACAACTCGCTGATCCTCCAAAGCGGCAAAACCTTTGCTTTTCAGTGTTTCAAGCACTCGGTATAGCCGTTGCTAAAGGCCTTAAGCAGCATTAAGGAGATCCTCAGTGATGAAGCCCAGAATACTGGTCGTAGATGATGATGAGGCGATCACTCAACAACTCTACTGGACCTTATGCGACGAATACGATGTCGTGACTGCGAATGACATGCAGACGGCCATTCGGCGCGCAACTTTTTACAAACCAGATATCTCAATCCTCGATTTGCAGTTGCCGCCTGAACTCGATTCACCAGCCGTCGGGATGCGACTGCTGGAGTACATCAAAGGGCACTTACCCCAAACGCGTATTTTGATCATGAGCTCTCACGACAGTCAGGAAACGCAACAGGAATGTTTCGATAGAGGGGCTGACGAATTCTTTGATAAGCCTTTTGAAATCGAGGAGTTGTTGGCCAGCATTTGTCGTCTTAGCCCAGTACACAGGCTGGAGTTGATTGCGCAAATCGTTTGATGTCGCCAGGCGCTACCCACTTGAGCGCCGCTAAACACCGCGGATATGAACTCCCACTTCATTACGCGGTGTTCTTAGGCCCTCTGCGTCAGGTTCCCTCCGTCGCAGAGGGCCGACTTTTTGTCCGATAAGTTTTAGCTTGTCGGACATTTGAGCTGAAGCTTATCGGACATTGGCTGACTTCTATCTCATCGTCTGCGATAATGATCGCATCCGAAGAACTGAATCGGTATCGCATAGATGAGCGAAGCCCTCGAAAGAGTTAGGGGAGTACGCGAACTTCCGCTATTCCCATTGCCGGTCGTTTTGTTTCCGGGGGTCCCTCTACCCTTACACATCTTCGAGCCACGCTACCGTCAGATGCTTGAGGACATTCGCGCTGGCAATAACCTTTTTGGAATCGCTTACTTCGATTCGAATACTGCAGACAGTGATCTGCCACCATCCGGCCACATCGGGTGCGTAGCCGAAGTCGCTGAGTCCCAAAGTCTTCCTGATGGTCGGTCAAATATTTTGACCGTAGGTGTGGTCCGCTATCGCCTGGAGTCTTATGTAGAACACGGCAATCCGTATCTCGTCGCACGTGTCACTTATTTTGAAGATGAAGACGACGAATCTGCGCTGATTAATGACTCAGCGAAAGAGGTAGCCGAAGCTTTCACCAGAATCGCAAAGGCGGTTCGTACCATAAACGACCAACGCGCCAGCCTTCCTGACATCTCAGATACAGAGCCAGAGCGACTTTCATTCCTTGTGTCAGCAGCAATGGAAATCGAAGCAGAAGTTAAGCAGGAGTTACTTGAACTCCGCTCGACAGCTGAACGGTTACAACGTCTTCGCTCAATGCTCCAATCGGCAGTGACCAGTTACGAAGAGCGTGCACGAATTCACCAACTTGCGAAAGGAAACGGCCACGGTGGCCATCACATTGATATTGAATGAGCGAGCGCTCTGTTTCGATCCGCGTATTGTTCTTTGGCGCCGCGCGTGACGCGGTTTCAGCTAATCCCATTCAGATCTCAATTCCAGAACCAGCAACAGTAGCCACCGCGTTTGCACAACTCAGCGCGGATTACCCTGGACTCAAACGTTTCGGACGATCGTTGTTATTTGCTGTAAACCAGGAATACGCGAAACGGGACCAACCCTTATCAAATAACGACGAGTTGGCAGTGTTTCCGCCAGTCAGCGGCGGCTCCGAGTCCAAAGACTTCTTCGAATTGACCACCGAACCCATTGATGTTGGTCAAGTCGCGCGGCGAGTAGTGTTACCTGAATGCGGAGCAACGGTGTCACTCGACGGATATGCGCGGGAATGGACGGCGGGACGACAAACTCATCACCTTGTTTACGAAGCATACGAACCAATGGCAGTCAGTGAAATGAGACGTTTGGGTGCTGAAGCACACGAACGATTCGACATTGCTCACATCGGAATTGTGCATCGCACAGGTCGTTTGGAGATCGGCGAAACGAGTGTGGTGATTTCGGTAAGCGCGCCACACAGACAGGCTGCGTTCGAAGCTTGTGAGTGGGCCATCCGCGAACTCAAACGAACTGTTCCAATCTGGAAGAAGGAAGTCTTTGAAGATGGCGAGGTTTGGGTTGAAGGAGAGTTTAAGTAGGCAGTCGGCAGTAGGTAGTAGGCAGTAGAAAGAACGATTTTTCACTCATCATTTATCAGTTCGCATTTTTCATCCTTCAGAAATCGCGAGTCGTCAGATCTGGTCCATGCTCTGACGGATCCCAATGAAAAATGAAAATTGACGAATTAGAAATCGTTCTTTCTACTGACTACTGCCTACTGCTTTCTGCCTACTCGGCTCACGCTGGCGATTCTTCAGTCTCTTCCTCTTCCGCAGCTTCAATCAATGAGGCGCTGGTCACTTTGTCGCCAGGCTCCGTCTTTATCAACCTGACGCCCTGCGCGCTGCGCCCAGTCTTCCGAATCTCACCTGCTTCGAGTCTGATCAGTTTTCCTTGCTGCGTTATGATCATGATTTCTGACTCGTCTTCGACTGGGAATACCGCTACCACCTTGCCAGTCTTTTCAGTCGTCTTCATGTTGATGACACCTTTGCCACCACGCGCTTGCAAGCGATAGGTCGTAATCGGAGTCTGCTTGCCGTACCCCTGCTCGGAAACTGACAACATCCGCTCAGTGTCCTCCGCAGAAACTGCGCAAACGGAGACGGCGTAATCATCCTTTCGCAAATCAATGCCACGCGTACCGCGCGTTGCCCTTCCCATCGGTCGAGCGTTCTTTTCGTCAAAACGAATTGCGAGACCGTTATGTGTCGCGATGAATATTCGTTTCGTTCCATCGGTCAAGACGACATCGAGCAGCTGATCTCCTTCGTCGACATTGATTGCGATGATTCCATTTGAACGAATGTTCTGGAAATCCGATAGTGAAGTCTTCTTGATCACACCTTTTCTTGTGACCATGACGACGTACTTACCTTCGGCAAACTCCTTCACCGGAACAACACCAGCAAGTTTGCGATCGGAAGGAATGTTGATCAGATTTACAACTGCCTTACCGCGAGCTGAGGCGGCAGCGTCGGGAACTTCGTGAACCTTCAGTTTGTAGACCATGCCATCATCCGTAAAGATCATCAGGTAGGCATGTGTTGACGCGATGAAGAGGTGTTCAACGAAATCGCCATTCTTCGCTGCAGCGCCAAATCGTCCTTTACCTCCGCGCCCCTGTCGTTGATAGGTGGTAATCGGAGTACGTTTGATGTAACCACTGTTCGTGACAGTAATAGCAACATCTTCGTCAGCGATCAGGTCCTCAATGGATAGTTCTACGCCCTCATCAACAATCTCCGTTCGACGCTCGTCACCGAAGTCTTTCTTAACTTCTTCAAGCTCCTTTTGAATCACTCGACGTAAAGACCTCTCGTTCGAGAGAATCTCTTCGAGTTCGGCGATCAAGCGAATGACCCCTTCGTACTCCTCAGTGATCTTCTGTCGCTCGAGTGCTGACAGACGACGCAACTGCAAATCTAGAATTGCCTGCGCTTGAATCTCCGAAAATGCCAGGCGCTCCATAGCCTTTTGCAGCCGGCCTATATACGTCTTAAGCTGAACATCACTGGGTACACCTTTCCAGTTTTTCACCTCATCCATTGTCTTCATTTGACCGATGAGCCACTGTCGAGCTTCGTCAACTGAACGCGAGTTTCGAATGAGTGTGACGATGTAATCTAAGGCATCAATTGCCTTTGTGAGACCTTCAAGGATATGAGCGCGGGCCTTGGCCTTGCGCAGATCATATTCGGTTCTGCGTCGCACAACCTCGCGACGAAACTCGATAAAACACTCAAGCATCTGCTTGAGGTTTAGCACGCGTGGCTGACCATTAACGATCGCGAGATTGATGACCCCGAAGGACGATTGCATTGGCGTCAGCTTGTAGAGCTTATTCAGCACAACTTGCGGTACAGCGTCGCGTTTCAATTCCACAACAATGCGCATACCGCTGCGATCAGACTCATCACGGAGGTCAGCAATGCCGTCAACTTTCTTTTCATTGATGAGTTCGGCGATGCGTTCAATCAATCGCGCCTTGTTGACCTGGAACGGGATCTCAGTGATGACAATTGCGTCGCGTTCCTGTGCACCACGACCAATCCGATCGATGCCAGCGCGCGCTCGAAGCTGCAACACGCCACGACCTTCGAGATACGACTTCCGGATTTCTTCTTTGCCATAGATGAAACCGCCCGTCGGAAAATCTGGACCAGTAACGATCTTCGTGAGTGCTTCGACGTCCATCGCCGGGTCTTTCAGTAACGCAATCGTTGCGTCGACGATTTCAGTCAAGTTGTGTGGCGGAATCTTCGTCGCCATGCCAACGGCGATTCCGTCGGAGCCGTTGATTAGGAGATTTGGAACGCGTGCAGGCAAGACTGTTGGTTCACTGAGCGACTCGTCGTAGTTTGGTTGAAAATCAACTGTTTCCTTTTCGATATCAGCCAAAACTTCATTCGCGAGACGGGCCATGCGAATTTCTGTGTAACGCATTGCCGCGGCCGCGTCGCCATCAACAGATCCGAAATTGCCCTGGCCATCGATTAGTGGATAACGCATCGAGAAGTCCTGGGCCAAGCGGACAATGGTGTCATAGACAGGCATGTCACCATGCGGGTGATATTTACCGATGACATCGCCAACTATGCGCGCGCTCTTTTTGTAGGGCTTGTTGTATGTGTTACCGAGCTCATGCATGGCCCAAAGGACACGCCGGTGCACCGGCTTTAGACCATCGCGAATGTCAGGAAGCGCGCGCCCGATGATTACCGACATTGCGTAGTCGAGATACGATCGACGCATCTCGTCTTCGATATTTATGCGTTCAGAAGTTGTTTCCATCTATTGACCTTTCCAGTACAATCCGCCAGA
>PSRF01000183.1 GCA_003175865.1 Blastocatellia bacterium | reverse complement strand
TAGATTCAGTACGCGAAAAAGGCGTTCGGTCCAACTCAACTACACTCTTTTACCCCGACGTAACTGATCCAAGCACTATTGCAATGACAAACGAACAACGCGAACAGGATCTCTTTCTGAAGTGTCTGCTTGAGGCGAACGTAGACGGCATCATCGCCTTCGACACGGAGTTTCGTTACACACTTTGGAACCGTGCAATGGAGAGGTTCTCGGGCGTAAAGCACGAAAGTGTCCTGGGGAAAAATGCGTTCGACCTGTTCCCTTCTCTCAAAGCTACCGGCGAGGACAAGTTCTATTGTGATGCGGTGGAGGGCAGAACCATTGTTGCTGAGGGCCGACCGTACAACATCCCCGAAACAGGTCGCTCTGGATTCTTCGATGGCTACTACTCACCACGACATGATGAAAATGGAGAAGTTGTTGGTGGCGTAGCGATCATTCGTGATGTCACTGATCGAAAACAAGCAGAAGCGACCGCGATGGAAGCGCACCGTCTTGCTTTCCACGTCGAGAACACACCGCTCGCAGTGATTGAGTGGAACCATGAGTTTCGGGTGTTGCGTTGGTCGCCTGCGGCGGAACGTTTGTTTGGGTGGACCGCTCCGGAAGTTTTAGCCAAACGTTTTAGCGATTGGAATTTTGTTGTTCCAGACGATCTCGATCAAGTGAATGCCGTTGGCTCGCGTCAGTCGCAGGGCACCGAACATCATGGTATCTCGCGCAATCGGAACTACACGAAGGTTGGCTCAATCGTAAATTGCGAGTGGTACAACTCGGCGCTTTATGACGATGACGGCAAATTAGTGTCTGTGCTGTCACTGGTCCTCGACGTCACCATCGCGACGCGCATCGAAGAGGCGCTTCGAAAGTCGGAGGCTCAGTACCGGTTGTTGTTCGAATCAAACCCTCACGCGATGTGGGTCTATGATCGAAAGACGCATCGTTTTCTAGCTGTTAACGATGCGGCAATTCAGCATTACGGTTATTCACGAGCGGAATTTCTGTCGATGACCATCAAAGACATCCGTCCTCCCACAGACGTTGAAATTCTGAGAGACTATCTCACGAATGAGAATCCGCAATTCAATTACGCAGGTGAATGGCGTCATCAGAAGAAAGACGGCACGATAATCAACGTCGAGATCACTTCTAATCGTTTGGACTTTGAAGGTAAGGAAGCTGTTTTTGTACTGGCGAATGACATCACCGAACGGAAACGAGCTGAGAAGGCACTACGCGACAGTGAAGATAGATACCGCGACCTGGTTGATAACAGTCACGAACTGATCTGCACACACGATCTCGAAGGTCGCATCATCTCCGTCAATCCGTGGGCATCGCGAGTGTTAGGTTATCCCCCACAAAACCTGATAGGCATGAATATTCGAGACGGTTTGTTGCCGGAATACCGAAAGGAGTTTGACAAATACATTGAGACCGTCAAGCGGGAAGGCTCGGCGAAAGGGGTGATGAAGGTTCGAACCTACACTGGAGAGATCCGACTCTGGGAATACTACAATACACTCCGCACGGAAGGTGTGGAAACGCCAATTGTTCGTGGGATGGCCCACGACGCAACTGAAAGAAGAGAAGCTCTGAAACGTGAGAAAGAAGCTCGCGTGGAAGCAGAAGCCGCCAATCGAGTGAAAGACGAATTCCTTTCGACTCTATCGCATGAATTGCGAACGCCGCTAACTGCAATCATGGGTTGGTCAAATCTGTTACTGCATGGTGACGTCGATCCTGCCAAACAGCGACAGGCCGTCGAGACAATTGCCAGAAATGCAAATTCACAATGCCAGCTGATTGACGACTTGCTCGAAGTTTCTCGCATCATCACCGGTAAGCTCCGTCTGGACTTCTCACAATGTGAACTCCAGCCTGTGATTGAGGCTGCAGCGGAAGGTATTCGACCGACAGCTGAGGCTAAATCAGTGAAGTTGAAGATGCAGATCGATAGGAATGCTGGCCCTGTTTATGGCGATCGCGAGCGTCTTCAACAAGTCGTTTGGAATTTACTTTCCAATGCGGTCAAGTTCACGCCCACGGGTGGAGTTGTTAACGTGAGTCTTCGCCGCTTCAATTCACACGTTGAGATCAAAGTGTCTGATTCAGGAGTCGGCATCAACCCGAAGTTCTTGCCTCACGTTTTTGATCGGTTTCGACAGGCAGATGGATCCACCACACGAAAACATGGGGGCCTTGGTCTGGGACTATCAATCGTTCGGCACCTGGTTGAGTTGCATGGCGGTTTCGCACGCGCCGACAGTGACGGCCTGGGAAAAGGCGCGACATTCACAGTTACACTTCCGCTAATGCCATCGATTGATAATCAAGCCGCACAAACTCGATTGTCTTCGACAGCTGCTGTCACAAAGACTCCGGCTTCACTCGACGGGCTTCGAGTATTGATTGTGGATGATGAGTTGGACGCGCGTGAATTGGTAACGCTGATGTTGGAACGATGCGGCGCTCAGATGAAGGCAGCTTGTTCGTCGCGCGATGGGATCGAAGTCTTACAGAGTTGGAAGCCGCATGTTCTAATCGCCGACATCGGCATGCCTGAAGAGGACGGTTTCGGATTTATTAAACGCGTGCGCGAACTACCTGGAGAGTTGGGTGGAAACACACCAGCCGTCGCCCTCACGGCTTATGCACGGGCTGAGGATCGTGCGCGAACGCTTGCTGCCGGTTATCAGATGCATATCTCCAAGCCAATCAATCGTGTCGAACTGGCAGCCGTCGTGGCCAAGTTGGCAGAAGGTTAACGAGCCTAGATACCACAGGCTTTTTTTCTCGACACAAGTGACGTCACACCCACCAAGGAAGCCAACACACACAACGGAACGACTAGAACAAAAAGTGCATGCCACCAAAACTCCTCATTTCGAAACGCACCGTTCGTCAGTGGCATTACCAGTGTTGTCACGTAGTAGACGAGCAACGGTAAGCACGACATACGCACAATATGCAAAGGACTAACCGGGATATCTCTTTGACGCATTCGCTCAAAAGCCTCACTAAGGAAATACAACAACACGAGAGAAGTAAAATAAACTACGATGCCCTCGACGCGATGTATTGCATTCGCATTCATCCCTGCCAACGTGAACGCTGAATCGTGCAACCACAGTGCGATAACAATCCGAATAGTATTGGTTATCAATGTCGCAACGTAGGCTACTGCTAGAGCGCCTGGGATGAATGCCCAATTGCGCGAACCTCTGATCCAGAGTCTGCGTACCGTCAATAACAGAAACAGAGTAAGGAGAAAATTCAAGCCGGCACACGAAGCAGCAATCACAAATTTGTGATCACTACTCATGTATCCAGCATGAGACTCAAAGGCGAACATCTTCCCACTAATGAATTCAACAAGAAATGTAGTCGGCGCAAGGATCCATCTCAGCTCATTTACGCTGGCGGTTGAGTAGAACTGTTTGAGTCCCACGACGACAAGCAGCACTCCAATGAACTGTACGACGCGATTTCTGTCCTTCAGTAAGCCACCACTTATCATGTCTCACCTTATTGCTGGGACAGCAGGCGTCCTCGCCTGCATCTTGAAATCTCCATAAACGTCGAGCCTGCTATCTTCTCGCAGGCGAGAACGCTGGCGGTCCCAGCCCGATAAAGCCTCCAACTCTCTGCGCCAACTCCGCGTTCTCTGTGTCTTGGCGGCCGTCCCCCCGCTCACAATCCGAACCACTAACCTCAGAGAACGCAGAGATGGCGCAGAGAGTCAAATGGCGCAGATCTACCTGTAAACTCCTAAAGAACGAAATCGTTTAAGAGCGACGATTACCAGACCAATCATCAATACAGCGGCAATCGTCCACAGAAGTTCAGGTTCACTGCCCACCGCTAAATCACTTACACCAACAGGAAGTGGTAACGGTTGCTCCACATCGTCCGCGGAACCAGTGGCGTTGGCGACCCGCTCGCGAATCGCAATGAACGACGTGAATTGCGTGAGCAGGTTGTACTTCAAACCAAGCTCCGTAATTTCCTTCACACGATCGTCAGACACACTACTCGAGCCGTAATCAGACAGTTCGGCAATTCGTGAACGTGCCCACAAGTAACGTAACGCGCGATTGCCTTCATCAGGTTGAACACCGGCAACATCGAAGTTACTTACATACTCACCATGCGCAGTTAGGCCTCGCAGTTCGAATGTTCCAGCAATTGGACCACGCCATTTGCCAAAAACAATCACTGGGCGACGCGCCAACAGATCGGGGAGTTGAATTGGGTGAACATCATACGTATCGAAGCCAATCGATCGAACTTTGACGTCGGTGAGCACAGGCGTTTGAATGTATTCGCGAAACTTGGCCGCAATCGAGCCAGCTTCGGCTTCTTCAGTCACGATAAACGGTTCGCCCATTCCTGCTTTCGCTACACCTTCTATCAAGTAGCGATTGACACCCGTTCCGATACCAAATGGAAAGATGTTGTAGTGGTTTAGATTCTGGCGAATGTACTCAAAAACGCCTTCCTCGCCAGACACGTAACCGTCCGTCACAAGTACGACGCTCCTCGAGAAGTTTGCCGTGCGCGGAATATTCATCGCCTGTTTAATGGCAGGTAACAGTTCGGTTCCGCCACTACCACGCTGTTGTTCGATCAAACCGATTGCGCGTGAAATGTTGTGCGGATTTGCCTGTAACGACTGCTCTGAAAGTATGGAAGCATCGCCTGCAAACAGGACCACGTTGAACAAATCAGTCGGTCGGAGTTGTCCAATCAAATCGCGCAGCAACTGCTTCGCCGTATTCAAAGGAAAACCATCCATCGATCCTGAAACATCGACAACAAAGATGTACTCACGTGGCGGAATGTCTTCCGTCGCAACACGCTGTGGTGGCTGGGCCATGTACAGAAAAAAGTTTTCATCCTGGCCCTGGTACAGCAGGAGTCCTGAGGTGATCGCATCTCCAGCGAGCCTGTATCGCAAAATGAAGTCACGGTTACCGGTGAAAGTATCGGATTCATCAAGCTTCAGCTGAGCCACACTCGGTGATACCCATTCAGGCACAATCTGATGTGATGTGCAGGCAAGGTCTTTGATTGGAACACCAGCTGAGATCCGAGCCGATATATGAAGCGTGCTGGTCGGCCGAGAGCCCTGGTGGAGATATGGACTGCTGACCCACTTGTCCTGGTTTGGCGCAGTTGACTCGTTCTCAGACGAATACCGTGGGCCAACGACTGTTGGATAAACAACTTCGTAAGTTCCGTCGGTTGGAACTAATAGTTCGGTATAACGAAGTTCGATCTGGACTTCTTCGTTCGGCATCAGATTCGCAAGATTCATCGAGAACACATTCGGCCTGTTCTGTTCCAGGAGCGATGCGCTCTTTCCTTCTTTCTTCGCTTCTTCAAATTCTTGTTTAGCCGCTTCTCGCTCTTTGATTTTGGCAACAATTACTTCATCACCGATTCGCATGCGCATTGAGTAGACTGCGGCACGCGTTGAAGCCGGAAATACGTAGCGTGCATTAATCGGACGAGTACCTTCGTTGCGATAGGTTTGTCGGATGGTCACATCAGCGATAACGCCAGAAACCGCAATGTTAACGCTGGTGTCCTTCAAAGGCAGTTGGTCCGTTCTTGGATCGCCCTGAACGAAAAAGTAAGGCGACAGTGTTTTGTCTTCGTCATTTGTTTGTGCGGCGGCAGGTCCCGAAACAACAACCAAAACAATTAGGACCATACAAATCCCCCGCAAGGTGAATTTGATCGTCTGGCTAGTCATTGAAATCAGCTCCATTCAAGTTTGGAGGGCAACGCCCTCGTTGTACTAACGAAGCTGATCGTAGGCTGAGTGTTGAGTGAGGGTAATGTTGGCGACCACAGAAGGAATGGCTACTAACCACAAGACGACTGTGGGAAGCCTCGTAAGCCGAAGAGAGGAAGGTACCGGGAGCTAAGCTGTGACAATCCGGCGGGACTTAGAAGGCAATTTATCATTCCGCATTTATCA
>PSRF01000102.1 GCA_003175865.1 Blastocatellia bacterium | reverse complement strand
TCCTGTACGCACTCCTTAATGTTGCGACAATACTGCCTGCCTCAACTGCATATCGACGAAAGTCGAACGTAGTTACAGGTGCAACACCTAAACCACTAGACGTCAGGAAAATCTCCTCCGCCTCAACCAAATCAGCCATTTCATAAACGCCTTCCACGACTGGAATGAACTGTTTGGCGGCAATGTCGATCATGCACTCTCGTGTTACTCCCGCAATTGCGCCTGTGCTCAATGCAGGAGTGTGAATTGTTCCGTTCCTGGTCCAAAAGATGTTTGCCAGGGTTGCTGAAACAATCTCACCTCGCTCATTTAGCATTACAGCCTCATCGAAATCGCGACTTTGCGCTTCTTCCCAGGAGAGTACATGGTCCAAATAGTTAAGACTCTTGATACCGCTTGTCGGAGAAATCGTATTCAATCTGTAAGGCGAAACTGCGAGTGACAACCCAGTCTCAGGAACTTGTTGAGCATCGCCTGTCATTATCAGTAGATCGGTTTTTTGGTTGGCAAGTACTTTCGGCTTCCAGAAATCACGGCCACTACGCGCCAGTAAAATCACTCGAGCGCGTCCATTGGTTACATCATTGACGCTGATTAGTTTTTGGAGTCCTTCGCCAACTGACTTATGTGTACAACTACCTAGCTCGATGGCCAGTCTCTCTGCGTGCACAGTTAGTCGATTCCAGTGATTGGTCCATAGAAAAGGGGTTCGATTGTGGACGGTGAGAGTAGTGAAGACGCCGCGACCGTAGAGCATCGCCGATGAGACAGGAGCGACACGCGCCTTCGTCGCTTCAACCATCGTTTTGTTGAGATAGATGACCGGGTGCATGCAAGTGTCCGATAAGCTTCAGCTTCTCGGACGTGTCACTCCATGCTTGCTGCTATCGCCTCTGCCTGGAGTTTTCGTGACAGACCAGTACGCCAGATTGTTTCGAGCTCGGCGATATCACAGTCAATTATTTGTTTGTCATCAAGTGAGATCTTTAGACGCGAACCCATGACTGCTCCAATGACATGTATTGGTGCTCCCGAACGTTGAGCGATCATTTCGAACTGGGGTAACGATGCAGGTGCGAAACTGATGACGATCCGCGAAGGCGATTCCCCAAACAGCCATGCCGCCGCACCCGGCCCCCCCATAAGCGCTATGGTAGCGCCAATCGACTCACGTCCTAGCGTTGAGAAACACGATTCTGCTAAAGCCACAGCCAGTCCGCCATCTGAACAATCATGTGCTGATTGCAAGAGCCCTGTCTCGGCGGCTTCCAAGCATGCACGCTGTACGGCAATCTCCAAATCCAGATTCAAGGACGGAACGACTCCAGATTCGACAATTGATTCGGTACTGACTCCACCAATTGTGACAGCATATTCGCTGGTCGCCAGATCGTCGTTCGTTGTTCCCAACAACGCAATCAGGTCACCTTCTGTCTTGAAGCCAGGAGTGACAACGCGTCTGACATCATCAACCAAGCCAAGCATACCGATGACTGGTGTCGGCAGAATTCCTCGGCCTTCAGTTTCGTTGTAGAACGACACGTTCCCCGACACAACCGGCGTATTAAAAGCACGGCATGCTTCAGCCATTCCATCTACAACTTCTGAAAAGGACCACATCACTTCCGGTCGCTCAGGAGATGCAAAGTTCAAACAGTTGGTGATCGCAATTGGTTTTGCCCCCGTGCAGACGACGTTTCGTGCCGCCTCGGCGACAACTAGTTTCGCACCCTCACGCGGATTCGCAGCACAGTAGCGACCATTTCCGTCGAGCGCCATCGACATCGCCCTCCGCGTTTCTTTTATCCGAACGACAGCAGAGTCTGCGCCAGGTAACACAGCAGTGTTCGTACGGACCATGTGATCGTACTGGCGATAAACCCACTGTTTGGAAGCGATGTTGCCGCTTGCTACAAGTCTTACTAAATCTTGATTAAAGTCTCGATCTTCGTACTTTTTACTCTGGGCTTCGTTCAACTTTGAACTTTGGACCTTCGACTTTGGAGTCATCGGCCGATCGTATTTCGGCGCCTCATCAGTCAATGCACTGACAGGAATGTCAGCAACTCTTTCGCCGTTGTGAATGACCTGCATCCGTTTTGTGTCGCGTACGTGCCCGATCACAACAGCATCGAGATCCCACTTGCGAAAGATGTCCATCACTTCGCGTTCACGGCCCGAATGCGCAACTATCAACATGCGCTCCTGCGATTCTGAGAGCAGCATCTCGTACGCCGTCATGCCTTGTTCGCGCTGCGGCACGAGTGAAAGATCCAACTCGATACCAGTGCCTGCACGCGCCGCCATTTCACAAGACGATGAAGTTAGCCCGGCAGCACCCATGTCTTGAATGCCGGCAACTGCACCACTGCGCATCGCCTCTAGACAAGCCTCAAGCAACAACTTCTCCAGGAACGGATCACCAACTTGCACGGTTGGTCGTTTCTCGAGTGCTTCTTCATCGAACTCTGCAGACGCCATCGTCGCACCGTGGATTCCATCGCGACCTGTTTTGGCGCCGACGTATAACACCGGATTACCAACACCCGATGCTTTGCCGAAGAAGATTTGGTCGTGACGGACAAGACCTAACGCAAACGCATTCACCAGCGGATTGAATGCATAGGCATCGTCAAATGCGACTTCACCGCCAACCGTCGCAACTCCAAAGGCATTTCCGTAGTGTGCAATCCCTGCGACAACACCAGCAAGCAATGAACGATTTCGTCGACCGTACTGTTGATTATCGAGCGAGCCGAAGCGAAGACTGTTCATCGATGCAACGGGTCGTGCACCCATCGTGAAGATGTCGCGCAGAATGCCGCCGACACCCGTCGCCGCACCTTGAAAAGGTTCGATGAATGAAGGGTGATTATGTGATTCGATTTTGAACGCCGCACACCAACCATCGCCAACATCAACAACGCCTGCGTTCTCACCGGGCGGCACGATCACGCGCTCGCCGGTTGTTGGCAAACGTTTCAGGTGAACGCGAGACGACTTATAAGAACAATGTTCCGACCACATAACCGAGAATATTCCCAGTTCGACAAACGTCGGTTCGCGACCTAGCAGCTCTTTAATTCGTTGAAATTCTTCCTGCGTGAGGTTGTGTGCGGAGATTACTTCAGAAGTGATCTGTTCCATATCGAGTATCAGTTCAGATCATGAGCGAAGCGACTGCATCGAAATGCGATTCACCACGTTGAAAGGAGACGCTTCGTTCCTGATGTTCTGAACTAATGGCGCAACCAGGCGACAGAGGCGGCTTCGGTTTAAAGGTGCGAAGCTACCTACTGCTTACTGCTTACCAACCGTTCAATTGCCGCGCGCAGCTCAGTCGGATCCACTCGACCGAAATGCCTGTAAGCAACTTCACCCTTGACGTTGTAAAGGAAAGTTGCCGGGAGATCGCCTTGCCACCTTGGATCGACTGCGTTGATCGCGGGTTCGGGATCGGAAACATTCAAGAGGTATGAAGGCATCGTCGCCTTCATCTCATCAAGAAAACGCGGCACCTCTGTCTTGATCTTATCGACATCATCGAGAGAAACCGTGACAAAATCGAGCGCTTTAGGTCTGTACTCAGCGTCGATTTTGACGAGATCGGGAAACTCGTCACGGCATGGATCGCACCACGTGGCCCAGAAGTTGACTAACAAGGGCCGTTGCTTCGACTCACTCAGAAGAGTCTTCAGGGAATCCGTATTTATTTCGTTAACGACCGCAGTAGTCGGAGGCGCTTTCTGAGTTGGTTTCGCGGCGCTCTTTCTCTTTTGAGCAGGCGCCGCGAAACTCAGCAGCAACACACAGGTGATAACAACTAGCGTTAATTTCGAGGTCATCAATCACGCCCGCTTTATGGTGCAACCAAAAGCCTTGGCTTCGGTCTTTTCGACGGGCTTGCCTGCGAGCAAAGCGTCAAGTGCCAAGCGCAGGTCGTTAGATTCAATCTTGCCAGGGTCCTGGCTGTTGTCGATCCGTCCGTGATAGACGAGTTTGTTGCTTGCATCGAGAACATATGCTTCAGGCGTTCGTGTTGCGCCGAGTCTATCGGCCAACTTGTTGCCCGAATCCTTAAGAATCATGAACGTCAGGTGCTTTTCGGCTGCATGGTTCTTCACTGCAGAAGCATCTTCTGTTGAATTGGCGTTGATTCCAATCACGTTGATGCCTTTTGCGTTGTAATCCTGCGCGAGCTTTTCCATACGTTCGTTGTAAGCGTTAGAAACGGGACACTGCACTGCAATGAAGATCAGCACGGTGCCGTTCTTTCCCTTAATCGCTTTCAGCGCGTGGTCCGCTCCGTCGACATCCGGCAAATTGAACTCGTCGATTGTCGATCCAATTGCAGGCGGTGCCGGGATCTCGCTGGTAAGCATCCTTCCGCTACCCGCAACCGCTGCGGCTATCACAAGGACAATTGGAAGCAGGATAGATACACTACGCTTGGTCATAACAGATCTCCTTTCAGGCAGTTCGGAATTGAAAGCAAAGATTAACAGCCTGAATTGAGCGAGGCAAGCGAAGGGGATTGCCGATTTTCAATTGCTGATTTCTGATTTTTTGTACTCTTTCACCTTAAGTTTTTTCATTTAGGACCTTTTGATAGTATCCGCGCGTGTCTGATCAGGTAACAGTCGATTCCCAAGCAAACGCCACTGCGTCCATCTGTCACATCTGCGGGCGCGAACATTCACCTTTGTTATCGATCGCTCAGCTACCATCAGAACTGCAAGAAACACTCAAACCAAACGCGATCGACCTGCAATCACTTGAGCGCGTCTGCCCAAACTGCGTCGATCTTTTCAAACGCGCGAAAGAACAACTTAAACAACATGCGCCTCTTTTTACCGGCGCTGCTTATGCCTTGCCGACCCCCGTGCGGATGGATGCTGATGCACGTTTTACAGGTCGCGGTGTCACGATTGCTTTTCTCGACTCAGGTTTTTATGCACACAAAGACCTGACAGAACCGGAGAATCGTATCGTTGCTTATCACAGCATCTTTCCCCCCTTAGATGATCCAACGCTGCTGAATACCCCCGATGTAGCAAGCTGGCACGGGATGATGACTTCGGTTGTCGCCGCGGGTAATGGTTTCTTGTCAGATGGTCTCTACAGAGGTATTGCACCCAATGCCAAGGTAGTGCTCGTGAAAATTGGTAAGACAGGACACATTCCCGAAAACAACATCCAAAGTGGTTTGCTTTGGGTGCTGGAAAACCGAGAGAAGTACGACATTCGAATCGTTAACATTTCGGCGGGTGG
>PSRF01000435.1 GCA_003175865.1 Blastocatellia bacterium | reverse complement strand
CTTCGCACGGTCCAGCAACTTCGTTAACGCACCAAAGAGTTGGCCCGACAGCGATTGCCGGAGCTTACTATTCGGGTCGTTGATCATCTTTTCTATCTTCTCGAACGCCGGTTTTTTCTTGGTCGGATCCCAAATAATGTCCGAAACTCTTTGCGTGGCGAGGATGCCTCTATTGAAGTAAACCTCGACTTTCCCAAAATGCGACGTTACCTCAACCCAATTGCTGAGAGCTTCATCGATACCCTGAAGCGGTTTGTTTGGTCCAGCCATGGCGACAACGCGGTAGCGCATTCTTTTCCCACGTTCCTCATAGACGTCCCGCCAGTTGTATTTCCGAATCGGCTCCGCTTCGCTCGATACTTTTAGCCGCTTTCCGCTTTTGTCACGACCAAACACTGGCAGTGCAGTACCTTTGCTGTCATTTTCCTTTTCAATTCGATAGACGGCGAAGC
Source organism: Blastocatellia bacterium (assembly GCA_003175865.1). Classification (GTDB taxonomy): domain Bacteria; phylum Acidobacteriota; class Blastocatellia; order Pyrinomonadales; family Pyrinomonadaceae; genus PSRF01. Next base: position 5,304 of record PSRF01000435.1, on the reverse strand, counting down.
CATCACAGTTCGTCAGCTTCGTACCAAAATCCCAGGCAACGTGAACATAGTCGTTGTTAGCAAGAGCAAATGCTTTCGGTTTCATGGGAGCGGTCCTTTCTTTGCAGGGGTGGCATGGATGGATTGATATGTACGAGAGATCGAGCGAGGTTAGAAAAGATTGCAAATCGGCTTACGGTCGTGAGCATATTGACGCATGCCAAATGCGAACTAAGGTCTTCACCTGTGATACAAGCTGTTGGAGCCTAAGACGCGAGAGGGCTCCAAAGTCTAGTGCTACGAGGAGTGGGAACTCTATAGCACGTTGAATGTTGGGTCAAGCAAAAGGAGACTCGGCAAATTCATGATTGCTTGTAACAGTTTCTTGTTTTACGGTGCGCTCCCCCCTTAGCTTGGTCCGTAATGTAGTCCTCCAACTTCAACTGCACATGTTCACCGTAGATTGCTTGTTCGATGTCTGGACCATAGTGACGAGTCCAGCGTTGTTTGATGTGCAAAACACCGAGACAGATCGAATGCGTTTTGTGGATTTGGGGATGGCACAGCTAGTTTCTAGCGCACTTGCCCTTTAGTAGGATCCTGTCGGCCCAGGTTCAAGCTCTTCTGTCGGACCGCGTACGTCTCGTGCGCACAACCTTTGGAATCAAAGGAGATTAAGAATCAAAGTGGCGCACGAGATGTGTCCACAGGTTAAATCGATTACAGAGATAATAACTCAGTGACGTCGTCGAAGGAGCGAATGAGTTTAATGGCAAAGCGCTGACGGAGTCAGCGCATTCCAAAATCAAAAAACAACGCCGTTGTTGTAACGCGCGACACGGACCCAACCTGGGGCGCCACCTGTGAAGCGGACTGCCCAGAAATCGAACGGAGCGGAAAGACGATCGCCGGCTGCATCAAGTGCAGTGGATCCTGTGATACCTGTGTAGTTATTTGCAGCTTCAACAAAGGCCGCTTTGAAATCTGCAAAATCACCGATCCGTCGCGAATTCTCAAGCGCGTGGTTCAGTATGAAGAGCGCGTCATAGGTGGAAAGTGCGAAGGCGTCCGGCTTAATGCCGGTGCGCGCTTCGATTGCGTCGGAGACCGGTTGCCAACGGCTCTGCAAAGCGTCATCCAAACCGAAGATGGGATTCGGATAGTTCACACTCGAGGCGAACATCGCGGCTGCAGAGTCGTCGAGCAAAACCTGCGATAGTGCCACGCCATCGCTACCATACCAGGTAGTCCCTGACACGACAGTATCTAACCTCGCACTATGAAAGACTCCGACAGCTTCGTCGAAAGCGGCAAGGTAAATACCGATCGTCGCGCGAGGGGAAGTTAGTCTCGCATTTGCGACTTGCGCGCTAACAGCCGCTATCGCAGGTCCAAAATCTGTAGTGGTTGTCTCATAGCGAAAGCCAGAGCTCACCGTACCGCCCATGTTTTGAAACGCAGTCTGTACAGAATCATGCAAACCGCCGTTGCCGACATCGTTGCGCCACAGAGGAACTATCGTGCGAATACCGTCACGCCACATCAACGCGACGATCGCTTCCGCTTCTCGTCTGTCGTTTGGGCACAGACGAAAGATGTTATCGCCGGCGATAGCCAAAGATGATGCTGTGCTGCCTTGACTAATGACGAGAATATTATGCGCGTCAGCATAAGGCTTGATTTTTGCCAATTCTGAACTCGATTGTGGACCAATGATGACACTAACGCTTTGCTTATCGAATTCTTGAATCGCGTCGAGGGCGAGGTTTGGATCGAGCTTAGTGTCACGGACAAAGAGATGAACTTTGAATTGTTCACCATGTATCTGAAGTTGTTCGGCAGCAAGTTGCAAAGCAGCGACTGTACTCTGGCCGAGCGATGACCCCGGTCCCGTGAGTGATGCCAGTACTCCAACTCGCAACGGACGGTTAGGTGGATGCGCTACGCCAGCCCCAATGGCGGTTACCGAAACTAACAGCAATAACAAACCCGCAGCGAAGATACTTCTCGCTTGAGTTCCGGACATGGATACCTCCCATTAATCGTATGCTCGTTTGGTAGTTGGCGATTCTGTACGTGGGATGTGAGGTTGTCAAATATATGCCACTAGACACAGATCTGCACAGAGTCAATAGCATGTGCGCAAAACTCTCTCCGTGCGTCTGCGATTAGCTTCGTCTCTTTCGAGTTGAGTCGTGGAAGGTCTCTTTGGTTAGATTCTCAAAAGCACGATCTGCGAATTGACACGAATGAACAAAAATATGAAACACACGAAGGCTAGCGGGCAGGCGGGGACGCCTGCGCTCCCAGCACTTACGGCGCGATTCGGATGATCGCGGTGTTGCTGGTGTGGCCATGCCACTTCACCTGGATCTGACAATCACCGGAGAACAGCGTGTCAGGTAATCTAAATGTCGCTTGAGTGAAACCGGTGACTGGTTCCGTGCGCACATCCTCCGCCGGCACATCGAAAATTTGGCTGTGACTATCGACTAGATTGATGACAACTGCAGAACTTGTGTCTCCTGGATCCAATGTCAGGTTCGCCACGAATAGAACGACCCTGGTGTTGTGGTCCGGACCAAAATGAAACCACGAGGCTAGACTTTGAATTGGGAACGGATCTCTGATGTGTAATATTGAATCAAGAGCTGTCGCCTCGTTGGGATTAGGACCAAACTCTTCCTGAATCAGTATTAGCGTAGGTTGGTTTGTAACAATCTGCCCTCCCGCTAACAAACCCGAACCTCCAATGAAGTTCGAATCTCCGCTATAGATGGCTGAGATTGTGTGCGTACCAGTGGTTAGGGTTGAGGCTGAGAATTGTGCTGAACAACTGTTGCCAATCCCCGCAACGCAGTTGACCGCGGAGCCGAGACTATTAACGCCATCCTTAAACTGCACTGTACCCGTTGGTGTCGTCGTTGCACCTGCTGTAATAGTCGCCATGAATACAACGTTTTGTCCTATGTCCGACGGATTGATTGATGCCGAGACGACGGTTGTTGTTGTGGCCTGCGCAATATTAAAGGCCTGCGACACATCCGTCGCCGCGTTGTAGTTGGCATCACCGGCCTGCGATGCTGTGATTGTGCACGATCCGGCTCCAGTGAGGTGGACCGTTCCCTGCGAAGGAGTAGTGACTGTGCAATTGCCCGTAGCTACCAGGCTAACTGGTAACCCCGAAGACGCGCTTGCACTAGTAACGAAGTCAACATCGCCGAACATCTTGTTCGGCAAGGTTGCGAAATTGATAGTTTGATCTCCTTTCACAACCGTGACGGAGGCCGTGGCTGTACCACCAGTGATCAGAACGGGACCACTGCCGAGATCATAAGTAGCAGATACGTTTCCGCTGATATTGTTCTTCGTCCCCACGCTTGTTCCTTTTACTGAAACACTGAAAGAGCAGGAACTGGACGCGGCCAGGTTCAAAGCAGTGATGGAAATCGTATTGCTGCCTGCGTTAGCCGAGATAGTTGCGGCGCAATTTCCAGTCAGACTATTGGGCGTCGCAACGACCAACCCTGCAGGCAGAGTGTCAGTGGCCGACACATTCGTTAGCGTCAAAGTGGAGTTTGGATTTGTCAGGGTGAAGTTGAGAGAGGTAGTTCCGTTCAGTGGGATACTGGCAGCGCCGAAGCTCTTGGCGATCGTTGCCGCCAAAGGAGCTATAACTATTAGGCTTGCTGTGTTGCTTGTGGCCCCCGCTCCGCTTTCGTTAGCGGAGATTGGTCCACTGATATTGTTCAGTGTTCCCGAAGTGCCGGGCACCTTCACCTTTACTGACATGGTGCAAGCAGCCGATGGACCAAGGCTGCCACCAGACAAACTTATGGATGATGAACCCGCGACTGCTGTCACCGCGCCGCCGCAACCGTTGCTGAGGCCGTTCGGGGAATCTACCAGCAATCCAGTAGGCAGATTATCAGTGAAGGCAATTCCAGTTAGTGACACGTTCGTATTGGGATTGCTGAGGGTGAAGCTCAATGTGGAGGATCCATTCTGCACGACGGTGCCGGGGGCGAAGGCCTTACTGATCGTTGGTGGCGCGGTTACACCCAAAGTTGCAGATGCGGAGTTGCCGGTACCGCCATTTGTGGAACTCACCGGATTGCTGTTGTTGACGTAAACTCCTCCGACGGAACTCGTAACCTTCACAGTTAAGCTGCAAGAGCCGCTGACTGGAATCGTGCCGCCAGTTAATGAGACGGCGCCAGAACCAGCTGTTGCTGTTGCGGTCCCTCCGCAGGTGTTTGTCAAACCATTAGGATTTGCGACCAGCAGGTTGGCGGGGAAGTTATCTGTGAACGCGACCCCGTTGAGTTGAACAGTATTCGATCCTGGATTGGAAATGTTGATGGTAAGAGTGGTGATGCCACCCAAGCCAATGGTAGTCGGACTGAATGACTTTGTTATTGCGGGAGGTGCTACCACTGTCAGCGCTGCGGTATTACTGGTCGACCCAGTACCAGCTTCAGTTGAAATTATTGCGCTCGTAGTATTGAGCTTTGTGCCCGCAGTCGTACCCGTTACTGCTACTGTGAACGTACACGATGATCCGGCCGCCGGCGAGGCTGTCAGCGTTGCTCCGGACAGGCTCACGCTGTTGCTTCCAGCGGTTGCCGAGATGGTTCCGCTTCCACATGAACCTGTGACATTGGGTGTCGCCGCTACGACAACTCCCGCGGGGAAGTTGTCAACAAAGCCTATGCCGCTAAGACCAGTCGTTGTATTCGGGTCGTTAATCGTAAAGCTCAAAGTGCTAGTTGCATTCAATGCGATGCTCGTGGGATTAAACGACTTGGCGATCGTAGGACTTACGGGAGGCGGATTCACTGTAACTGTAATCGCTGCCGATGCAGCGCTCGTACAACCGCCATTCGTAGCAGTCACGGTGTAGTCGCCCGAAGCGGTGGCGACGTACTGTTGTGCCGTGGCGCCGCCAATCGGATTGCCGTTCAGATACCACTGATTGCCGTTGGCGCTGCTTGAGGTCAGTGTCACGCTTCCACCCTGGAAGAAAGTTGTCGGCCCACCTGGAGTTATTGTCGGCGTCGTGGGAACTGGATTGACCGTCACTGGTGTCGGCGCAGAAGGATTACTACTGCAGCTGCTGGTTGTAACTATGGCCGTGTAGTTGCCGGAAGCAGTCGCGACAAACTGTTGGTTAGTTGCGCCGCCGATCGGATTGCCGTTCAGGTACCATTGATTACCGCTGGCGCTGCTTGAGGTGAGCGTGACACTACCTCCATTACAAAACGTCGTTGCACCACCGGCAGTTATTGTTGGTGTTGCGGGAAGGGGAGTAACGGTGACCGCTGT
>PSRF01000138.1 GCA_003175865.1 Blastocatellia bacterium | reverse complement strand
CCATTACGCCGTTTCATCTCGTCAGCAATAACGAGTATCTGCTCCCTCGTTTCGGGAAGAAATTTATTGTTGAGCAACTCAGTCATGTATTTGTCATGAATGAAAGACTGCTCGTCGACGCTTGGTGTTACGAGCGTCAATCCTGCACGTGCAAAAACCTGCGGATAAAATTCCGCTCGCATAGTGTACCGCGTTCCGAACAGACCGACCGTCTTAAGTCCAAGAGCCTTAACTTTTCTGCATGCGGCCTCAACAATGCTGACTAACGGTAATGATGATCGGCTTTGGAGTTCATCAAAGACGATGTGCGGTGTGTTGGAAGCAAGTGCCGCAAAATCAACACCAGCTCGAGCAAGTTTATCGATTTCAACACTCAGGTAATCGGCGACCTTGTCCAACTCATTCACTGCCATCCAGGCAAGCAGACGTTTCAGGTCGACGCTGTTGATGATTATTGATGGATACGTGCCATCAGCTCTCTCGCGATAACCATCGATGAGCAGATGGTAGTACTCAACCGTTGATTCAGGACCGATGCCACCAATTAGACCAAGAGTTTTCATGAAAACTGGAATCAATTGTTGGGGCAGCACTCCGTGGCTGCCCCTCCTACCCGACGTTTCAGGAAGTTCAAACTGAAGAACTCAAAACAGGGCGGCCACGGAAGGCCGCCCCTACAGCCCTTCAACGTGTGGAGTCGACTTGGCCAATATCATACTCAGGCTTCGGCATTCCCATCAGCCACTTATCAAACCAACCCACAATGTGTTGCAAGCGTTCGATTCGATGCCATGGCTGACCTGAACGCGAGAGCTCATGTGTCTCATTCGGAAAGCGCACCATCACCGTTGGTATCTTTCGATACTTCAGTGCGCGGAACATTTCTTCGCCACCCGCACCTGGAGGTGTGCGGTAATCCGCTTCGCCGAGAATTAGCATCAGCGGCGTCTGAACTTTGGTGATGTAAGTGATCGGTGAACGTGCTCGATAGTCTTCAGGATCTTCGAACGGCGGGGCCTTGAACCACGAAGGTTGAAACAGGGTAAAGTCGGCTGAGTACCACCAGTCAGACCAGCTGGCGATGTCACGCTGTGACACTGCCGCTGCAAAGCGAGTAGTTTGAGTAATTGTCCAGTTTGTTAGTAGTCCACCGCCACTTCCTCCCGTCACACCCAGTCGCTTCTCATCGACGTACCCACGCTTCAAAACATCGTCTACGCCGGCCATCAGGTCTTTATAGTCATCACCCGGGTAGTGATACTGAATGATATTTCCAAACTCCTGGCCATAGCTCGTGCTACCTCGAGGGTTCGGATAAAGCACCACGTAACCCTTCGCTGCCATCCACTGAAATTCATGATCGAAGACGAAGCCGTACGCGGTGTGCGGTCCACCATGAATGTTCAGAATCAGTGGATACTTCTTGCTGGGATCGAAATCAGGTGGCTTCTGCACCCAAGCTTGAACTTTTTTGCCATCGAAACTCGTGTACCAGATTTCGTCCGGTTCAGTGAGATTCAATTTTGCAAACAATTCGTCGTTCAGATGTGTCAACTGTTTTGGTGTACCGGATGTGCCTTCTAACAGGAAGAGATCGCCGATTCGAGTGGGTGTTGAAATGAGTAGAACGTTCTTCGAATTGTCCGGTACTGATCGGAAATTGAGTACCGCCTGGTTGCCGGTTGTGACGTCGGTCTCTTGTCCGGTCGTGGAATCAAACGCGCCCAAATTTGCCTTTCCTTCTTTCGCGAAGATAGCGAAGACACGTCGACCGTCCGCTGACCAAACCGGCGGAGTTCCACCCCCACCTCTCGGCGCGACACTGTCACCACCTACGCCTGATCCAACGTCGAAGTTGAAATTAGTCGTCAAGTTTTTCGGTTGTGCATTTTGTGCGATGTCGAGGACCCACAGATCAGGTTCTGTATACGACTGAACTGGTTTGTTTACAGATGCAAAAAAGGCCAAGCGTTTTCCGTCAGGGCTGATTGATAGTGCGCCTGCGCCGGTGTCGAATGAGGTGAGTTTCTCGACCGCTCCTCCATTTGCAGGAACAGAATAGATGTCTGTGCTGGGAAGCTGGTAATAAGGTTCGTCTGTGTGATCCGAAACGAAGTAGATGCGGGAATTGTCTCTCGCCCAGGTTGCGTTGCCGTCGTCGTATTGACCAGTCGTTAATTGTTTTGGTTTTTCTTTTTCGTCTGCGGTCTTGGGTGCTGTCATAACCCAGATGTGCTGCGGATGTTTGGTGTCGAGGTACCCACCACCATTGATTCGATAAACGGCACGTGTGATCACTCGCACATCTGATTCGCGTTCTTCTGCCTTCGGACTTGCGCTTGGACTCGCACTTGGATTTGGTGAGGGCGTACTCTTCGGTGCTGCTTTTGCGAGTTCCTCTGCCGTTGCGCCATTGTAGAAGGCGATGGTCTTGCCATCCGGTGACCACATCGGATTGCCCGCCCCGCGTGGCAGGGAAGTGAACTGAAACGACTCCCCGCCCGCCATCGACAACATGAACAATTGAGGCACGTCAGGCCTGCCGTCCTTTTCGGTAACTCTAACGAAACAGAGAAAAGTCCCATCGGGCGACCAGCGCGGCGATGCATCGCGAATGCCGTTGGTGAGTTGACGAGTGTCACCACTGGCGGTGTTTACCATCCAGATCGCGGTGTTATAGCCGTCTTTCTTATCGTTGACAGTTACACGAACAAACGCGATGCGTGATCCGTCGGGAGAGATCTGAGGATCACCGATCCAAATAAAGTTAAAGAGATCTTTTTCGGTAAGATTTCGTTTTTGCGCGAGTGCCGGGGACGCAGAAAACAGAAGAACAACCAGCAGGAACGAGAGAACAATTCGCATGGGTATTCCTTTCGGTTAGACAGGGTTGGCAACGGCGGTGGGTATTCTAGCTGAAACAAGCAGTAGGCAGTTACCCTTTAGTGTGGCCGTGCGCTGAATTTCTAAAGCTCTTCTGTCGGACCGCGCACGTCTCGTGCGCTTTGCTAGCTAATACTCTCCTTAGGGTTTTAGTGTGCACACGAGGGCGCACGAGACGTACGCGGTCCGACAGAAGAGCTTGAGTGATGCAATGGCAGCTTACTACTAAAGGGTACGTTGGGATTACTTCTTGTAGATGTAGTAAACCACGCCTGCTCGATCATCCGTCAGCAAGAATGAATCGTTTCCCATCTTAAAAATATCTGCAGGCCTTCCATTTACTATCCCACGATCTAAGAACCCGGTGACGAAATCGTCGGGTTGAGCGCCACGAGGCAAACGTACGACTTTGTAACCACGGCCGACGCGTTTGTTGGTTGAACCATGTAAGGCAACCAGAAATGAATTTCGCAATTCCTGACTGGACGTCGTGTTGAAGTACTCAAGTCCCAGTGGGGCTCCATGTGCGGGCAACGCAACCGTCAACGCTGGTGCCTTCCTGCAGTTAAACTTTGTACCGCCGGGATTCGTTTTTGGATCGTCAAGCATCCTGTTTCCGGTTTGAAAACAATAAGGCCATCCATAGTTCATACCATCTTTAATTGAACCCATCGTATCAGCGGGACGATCATGACCGAGATGATCTGCCCCCATATTTGTTGCGAACAGTTGGCCATCAATCCAACGCAAACCAACTGCGTTGCGAAGGCCGTTCGCGTAATGACGTTGATTCTTGCCATCGGGATCCATTTCGAGAATGCTTGCGCGTACCTCTTCTTTTTCTTCACAGGCGTTACAACTGCTGCCGACTGAGACATACAGCTTGCCATTGTCTGCGACTACGATCGTTCGCGTTAGATGCCAGCCACCATATTTGTAACCGAGCCCATAATCAGGAAATGTAGCGAGCACGAGAGGGTCACCGCTCGGTTTCGTCGAGCCCGGTTCGTAGCGATATCTAAGCAATCGATCAGTTAGCGCAACATAGAACCAGTGTGTGCCACTCGAATCCGTGTAGAAAGCAACACTATTCGGATTGCGAAGACCAGTCATGTAAGGAATGAGTTTCTTAAACTGCTTAGTTGAATTATCAAATTGCTCGAGGATGTACACCACACCCTTTCGGTTGTCGGTGAGGTTGTACATGTCAGTGACGAAGATTCGATTGTCTGGACTCTTGGCCATGAAGCGAACGCGCTTGAGACCTTGTGCGGCTACGGCTATCTCGAAATCCGCTGGAAGGTTCAGGACGAACGACTTGCCGTTTGCCAAAGAGATTCGGTGGGGCACGAGTTTGAGAGCTGGAGTGCTGTTGGCATCAAGTTGACAAACTAAAGACAAGGAACAGAGTGCGAGCAGAGTCAATGGAAGTCTCATCATTGTGCCTGTAGGTGAGCGGAAGTTTTGTAGAACAGGAGTGTCTGAAAAGGAGTTGAATCTCAGGAGTTAGCTTCGCTCCTGTTCTGACTCGCGGTGCCGGGCAACCCACTCCAAAGGTTCGCGGTTGTCAGCATCAGCAAGTGTACGACAGAACTAAACAACCAGTGACGAAACCCCGGGTTGTGTTTTGCGAACTATTTCTTCGAATACATGTTGATGATCCGCTCAATTGCCTGGCGGCAAACCTTACAGAAATGGTCGGTACGTGAAAACATGATGCAATCCACTTCCGGGCGGTAGTAACCCTTGGCTTCGTAATTCGCACCCTCAAAAGCACCGACCTGTCCGAAATGCTTTTCGGCAGCAAACATCTCTTTTTCGTGGGCCAACTCCTCACGAAACAGCGCTTCCATCTCCTCTTCGGGTCTACGTTGCTTTCGCAATTCAGCGCGCCGCTTTTGAATTTCACGTGAGTAGTTTTCAAATGCTTCTTTGTTCCATGGAGTTGGAATTGGCGTGACGCTCGCGAATGCATTCACCATGGTGCGCCACTTGAGAGTTGGGATATCCAACAATGCTGTTACATTCGGTTCCCATGGCTCAACACGATCTCCCGCAGCCGGAGTGTAGGACACTGGTGATGTGTAGTACTCATCTGCAAGTCCGGCAAAGTGATGGCCAAACTCGTGAACAAAAACGTAATTTGCAAAGGCATTGTCAGCGGCGACGGTGCTGTAGAGGTTAAAGATTCCGCCACCGCCGTAGGTTCGGTTGTTTGCGAGAATCTCGACGAATTCGTACGGGGCAAACTGCGCTGTCTTGCGAAGCGCGCGATTATCGAAGGTCAGTACATATCGTTCTGAACCAAATGCGTCGTATGACGCACCCAGAGGTGAATCGTGATAGATGCCGGTTGATGGTCGTGAAATACCAGATTCAGCTGAAGGTGGACAGATGGCCCAGACGTTAAATCGCTGTCGATTCTCCTTGAAAGGCGAAGTGGAGAAAAGAACCTCAGTCAATCTCCTCGCGTCAGCCTCGAACTTCTTGGCTTCAGCTGCAGTGTAGCCATCACCAAGAATTAGAAAGTCGACTTTGTCCTCTGGTTCGCCCGTCTTTTGAATCGTGATCACGGGCGCCGGTGGATTTGGCTTTGAGCGGTCGACAAACTGATCATGTGGATCGACGGACGTAGACCAAACTTCCTGAAAGACATTTTTGGCATCACGCTTCTTTAAGATGATGTCGACTGGTCCATCCGGAAGCGGGAATCTAAACGATTCCTGAAAAGTACGACGAATCGTTTTCGCCTCGTCAGTTGTTTCCCACTCGCCGTAAACCGATGCAAAGCCGCGTGAATAGAGCACAGACTTTGTCTTTTGATCGCGTACCTCAAAGAAGTATTTGCCGAGATTTGAATCGTCTATAGTCTGCGACATGTTTCCGGGCCATGGCAGTGGTTCAACCACAACTCGATCTACGCTGAACACCTCTTGTGTGGCGTTACCAGTGTGGTAGTAGTCGAGCCGCATTGTTGGTGGTTGAGCGGCCTGGGTTGTTACGCATAAGAGAGTCAGGACAAGAAAGGGAAGAAGAAGGCTTTTGATCATGCGCGGGATTGTAACACTTTGAAGTGCGGTATCTGTGCTGGGCCGCTTGAATGCTCGACTGCTGTGTTCGTTAGTCGAAGAGCGCTAATTATTAATGGTTCGCGTCGTGCGCTCATCTGAAGGTAAGCACGCCTGCGGTCCGATCACGTGCTATACTTCGCCAAAAATTCACCTCGTATTTCGTGTTCAGCGTGAGTTTCACAGGTCCCCGGAGAGTAGAGTAACAGTCAGCAGTGGGTAATGTTTTGGAGATCGTCCCGCTCGGCGGCATCGGCGAGTTTGGGATGAATTGCATGGCAGTGCGCTACGGCGACGAGATGTTAATTCTCGACGCTGGCATGGGCTTTCCGGAAGAAACTGCTTACGGCGTCGACGTTTCAATTCCTAACTTTAGTTTTTTAGAAGAGTATCGACAGGACATCACTGCAATCATCCTCACTCACGCTCATGAGGACCATCTTGGTGCGCTTCCTTACATTCTGAAAAGATTTAACGTTCCGGTTTACTGCTCGCATTTCACGGCCGGCCTGGCCGAAAGCAAACTCGAGGAGCACGATCTCCTCGGCGATGTTTTGCTCCATCGTGTGGAACCGCGTGACGTTGTGGAGCTCGGATGCTTTGGCATCGAGTTCATTCGAGTGTCGCATTCGCTTGTTGATTGTTTCTCACTCGCGATTAGGACACCGGTCGGTACGATCATCCACACAGGTGATTACAAGGTTGACGAAACGCCCGTAATTGGTGAGCCGATTGATCTGCGTTCGTTCCGACGCTATGGGCAGGACGGAGTGCTTGCACTTCTGTCGGATTCGACAAACGCGACTGTGCCTGGCCGTACGCCGTCTGAGCGAGCAGTGATTCCGGCGTTTGAAGAAATCTTTGCTGAGGCTACCGGTCGAATCATTGTCGCCGCATTTGCTTCGTCCATTCATCGATTACAAATAGTTCTCGATGTCGCTCAGCAGTTCAATCGTCGTGTTTGCGTGTTGGGTCGTTCAATGCAGAAGAATGTCGAGGTTGCTGATCGGCTCGGCTATCTCGACATTCCGGATGGGCTCTTGATTTCGTTGCCCCAAGCCAAAATGCTTAGCGACGACGAAATTGTTTTTCTTGTAACAGGTTCACAAGGGGAAGCACGCGCAGCGCTGTCACAGATGGCCACGCAAAGTTACAAAGGTTTGATGATTGACGAGGGCGATACAGTCGTACTCTCTGCGCGAATCATTCCTGGTAATGAACGTTTGATCTCTCGCATGATCGGCAATATCTACAAGCGTGGCGCAAACATCATTGAAGAAAAGCGTCGACTCGTTCACGTGAGTGGCCATGCCTCGCAGGAAGACATTCGCATCATGACTGAGGCAGTGCGGCCAAAGTTTGTCGTCCCGATTCATGGCGAGTATCGCATGCTCTTTCGTCACAAAGAGTTTGTCAAAAACCATCTCGGCTATGCTGAAGAGAACATTATTTTGATCGAAAGCGGCGATGTGCTTGAACTTGATGGAGAGCGGGCAGCAGTGATCGACAAACGTGAAATTGGACGTACGTTTATCGACGAGAGTGGTTTTGAAGAGATCGATAGCGACACGGTGCGTGAACGAAAACAACTCGCGTATGAAGGTGCGATCACAATTGTGGTTACCATCAATACCACCACAGGCGAGCTTCTCGCGGAACCAAATCTCGTTTCGAGAGGAGTGCGCGGCCTATCGTCAAATGGTATTGCGCGGAGTTTGGACGACGATAACGATAATGTGAATCTGTTTCATGCGGCGAGGGATGTCGTTGTCGCCGCGCTGACAGGCGCATCAAAACAAACATTGGCCGATGATAGTCTGCTGAAAGAACACCTGCGAGTTGAGCTTAAGCGATTTATCCAGAAGAAGACTGGTGCACGGCCAGTGATCACTCCGGTGATTGTGCGGGTGTAATGTTTTTGGAGTGCGCCGACTCTGTCGGCGCTTTTGCATAGTCAACTTGCGAGTATCGCCCAGATAAAGCGCCGACAGAGTCGGCGCACTCCAAAATGAGTTATTGGTCCAACAAAGTTGTTCTCATCACAGGTGCCTCATCAGGCATCGGCCGCGGACTCGCACTTGAAGTTGCTCGCCGTGGCGCTCGCGTGGGTCTCGTCGCCCGTCGCGCAGCTGTTTTAGAGGAACTCGTTACCGAAATCGAAAAGGCGGGCGGCAAAGCGGTCGCAATTGGCGCTGACGTTACAGGTCCCTCCGCAATGCGTGAAGCTGCAGTGCAGTTGCGAAATGAACTTGGCCCAATTGACGTGTTAATCGCCAACGCAGGCATTGGGACGATAACGCCTGCAGCTGAGTTTCGACCTGAAGACGTCGCAGCGGTTTTGAATACTAACGTACTCGGTGCCGTCAACAGCGTTGCTGCAGTTGTTCCTCAAATGATTGAGCGAGGTTCGGGACAGCTCGTGGCAATCTCAAGTTTGTCGGCTTATCGTGGTCTTCCGAAATCGGGAGCTTACTGCGCGAGCAAAGCGGCGATGTCTTCATTCTTTGAAAGTTTGAGAATTGATTTGAGAAACACTGGAGTCAACGTCACGATTATTCATCCGGGATTCATCAAGACGCCGCTAACGGCAGGTCGCAAAGCGAAGCTGCCCTTTTTGATGGAGCTTGATGACGCAGTGAAGAAGATCGTCAACGTTATCGAGCGAGGGAAGAAATCCTATTCGTTCCCCTGGCAACTCGCGACGATTTGCCGTGCTGGAATGATAATGCCGAACTTTATGTACGACTGGATCGCGGCACGGAATTCGTATCGGGAATAAGTACGTTGT
>PSRF01000139.1 GCA_003175865.1 Blastocatellia bacterium | reverse complement strand
TTTGACGAGCCGATCAAAACAACTCGCCTGTTATCCTCCAGAAGTCGATCGGCCAGGGCCGCGAATTTCTCGGCGGGCCAACGCTTTGCGCGACTGTTAATCGAGCCTGGGCAGATGGCGACTATGCCTTTGCCTTCCGTCAGTCCATTTGTTCGCAGGAGCGAAGCGGCTTGTGCTCGATTAAATTCCGAAAGCGATAGGGAGATGTCAGGCTCATGCTCGCAAACTTTATTGCTGCTCGAGAGTGTTTGCTCCAAAGCGGCAATCAGATACAGGTAATAAAAGACTTCGTGCTTTGATGATCGCCAGTCAGGCAATTCAACAGGGTGCGTCAGCAAGAATCTCCGTCCCTCAGTAGCAAATCCGATTCGGTTTGGAACACTGGCGACGAATGGTATGAACGCCGCCTCAAAGGCGTTTTGGAACAAGATTGCCAGATCAAATTTAGCATTGCGGTACGCACGAGCTTGGGAAAATACCGACGTGAAACTTCGTCGCTCGTAGACCAGGATGTCATCGATGAAGTCTGCTTCAGCAAAGAGTCCTTCGGCCCATGAGCGTGTTGCTAAAGTTATTTTCGCCTCAGGTAGCAGTCCTCTCAGTGCTCGAAGTGCAGGGATAGTCATAACGGCGTCACCAACCCAGTTGGTGCCGCGAACAACTATTCGTTGAATCTTTGTCGCATCCATCGCTAGAGCAACATCCTCAAGCCTTCATCCATCCCCACCTGCGGTCGCCATCCCAGTTCATCGCGAATGCGAGTTAAATCGGAAATGTAATTGAGCGGGATTGGAGCAGGCAGCGCCATATCGTTTTCGATCTCCGGTTTGAGATCGATCATGTTTCCCACCTTCTGAATTATCTCACGCAAGCTCGCGGAATTACTGCGACCGCCTCCGAGATTATAGAGGCCCGAACTGCGTGAGGAGTCGACAAATGCCTGACAAGCTCGAGCGAGATCGTCGACGAAGAGAATGTCACGCACCGGGTCTATCGACGCCGGCAGCCTGATGGGCCAACCGTGCTTGACCGACTCTACATAATGGGTAACGAATCCACTTTCGTTTCCGCCTGAAGGTCTCGCGTACACGGCTGACATCCGGAATATGCAATAACGAACGTTCTGACGCGCTCCATAAAATTGAACGTATTGCTCGCCGACCAATTTCGACCACTCGAGCGCCGACTGACCGCAATATTCGGTTGAACAGTTTTCAGCGACATTCGCGTAAGCCTCGGCATGTCGACCATAGACATCCTTCGTCGACGCGAAGATAAAAACTGCTCCTTCGCGCATGTTTCGGATGACGTTGCGTGTTCCTTCTGCATTGACGTTGAAACAGTCTTCCGCAGCCTTCGGATCTTTATTGAGAAGAGCAGCGAGGTGAATCACTACGTCGTAGTCCGCGACTCTCGTGGCATCATTTGGGTCAAGGATGTTGTGACCTGAGCGGCGGGAGAAATCGTCGGCAGAAAAAAAGCGGCGCACGTGAGTCCCTAAATAACCGCTGCCGCCCGTTACAAGAATTTTCATCTATGCGTGTCGCCGTTGATGAACGGCGTCATACCTCGATCACTTTGTGGCTTTTCTTCAACCCACGTGCAAGAGCGTTTAGCTTCATCAGTGCTTCGGAATTACCGATGGCGATCAACATGTCGCAGCTTTCAATCACGGTATCGGCGCTAGGGTTAAATATTATGTCCCCCGAACTTCGCTTGATGCTGACCACTACGATGTCGAGTTCCGAGCGAATGTTTGTCTCGCTCAATTTCTTACCTACAAGATTTGAGACTGGCTCCACTTCAAGCTGTTCAAAGCCCAGGTCCAACTTGTTTGCGGTGACTGAATCGATGAAATCTCCGACGGCCGGCTTTGTTAACGCCATCGCCATTCGATGTCCGCCGATAATCGTCGGCGCGACAACGCGATTTGCGCCGGCGCGAATCAATTTCGCTTCGGCTTGTTCCTCTGCTGCCCTGGCAACAATGTGCAGGTTGGGATTCAGGTCACGGGCTGTCAATACAACATAAACGTTGTCTGCGTCATCCGGCAGACACGTTGCGAGTCCACGCGCATGTTCGACACCCGCTTCACGTAAGCTCTCTTCCAGCGTTGCGTCGCGAACCAACACTGGCACCCCGAGATCCAACAGCTCCGCGACTTTTTGCGTGTTACTCTCAATGACGATGACCGTTTGGTGACTGCCCATCAGGCCACGGACCAAGTGGGAGCCGACGCGGCCTGCGCCGCAGATGATAAAATGGTTGCGAAGTTTGCTCATTTTTCTTGATCGCCGTCGTTGGCCGAACGTAGCGATCATCTCTGAATGTACGATCGATTGGACCGTGCTGGTTAATGCATAAAGAACAACGCCGACTCCCACCAACATAAAGAACGTGGCGAAAATTCGACCTGCAACGCTCCGTGGAGTTAAGTCGCCATAGCCAACGGTTGTAACAGTTTGTGCGGTTACATAGAGACTATCAAGTGCAGACCAGCCCTCTACCCAGTGAAATACCAAGGTGCC
This sequence comes from Blastocatellia bacterium, assembly GCA_003175865.1. Taxonomy (GTDB): domain Bacteria; phylum Acidobacteriota; class Blastocatellia; order Pyrinomonadales; family Pyrinomonadaceae; genus PSRF01. The sequence goes on along the minus strand of PSRF01000139.1, from coordinate 5,647 downwards.
GACCGCGATGGCCACTAAAACCGCGATAATTCCGACACGTACTCTTGAGCGGTTGGAGCCGAGATAAAGGGGACCGGGCGATGTTAGACTCATACCTGCAGAGTGGCATCAAAGAAATTCGGAGGTCAGCCACGGTAACTAATGCGTTTAGGGCTGTCAAATTAAAGATTCGACAGAACCGAACAATGGATGTTACGTAATATTGTAGAGCACCGAACGTTTCGGTGAAGGCCGACTGAGACGCTAGCTTCTATGCCAGTACGTTATCCACCTGATAATCAAGCCCCCGCTAGTAGAGTTTCAAGAGACACAAGACGGATCGCCGCATACTCCGAACCCGAGCGAGGGTTTTTTCGGAGACTCATTGGGCGGTTATTCAGCCTGCCAGTTCTCATTCCGCTGGTATTCGTTGGGGCGATTGCTCTTGGGGTGCTCATTTATTACTGGACGATCTTCTCAGGACGAATCGACAACCTACTCAAAGGTGAGGTCTTTACTCGTTCAGCTGGCATCTATGCTGCACCCAAACAGCTACGCGTCGGCGAGAGTATTAGTGAAGACGATCTGATTGCTTATTTGAAGCGCGCCGGTTACGTCGATAAAGGAACACAAGCAGACACAGCTCGAGGTCGTTACTTACGAAACGAAACGGCAGTGGAAGTGGAACCGAGCAGTGCTTCGACTGTAGACGGTCAACAACAGTTTCAGCATGTGCGCATTCAGTTTGTTCGAGGCGGAAATTCCATCAATAACATATCCGACTTGAACGGTCGCGGTGCGTTACAACGAGTTTGGCTTGAACCGGAGTTAATCAGTTCAGTCACGGGAAGGGAACGTGCAAAGAGAAAAGTTATCGGTTTCAATGACCTTCCGCCTCATCTTGTCAAAGCAATAACTGTTACCGAGGATCGTTCATTCTTCGATCACTATGGCGTAAACATCCGAGGCATCATTCGCGCATTCGTACGCCGATACGACTCCGATCCAAACTCTCCTATCGCCCGGCAAGGCGGTTCCAGCATCACTCAACAACTCGTGAAGAACCTACTTCTGTCTCCAGAGCAGACCTATCGCAGGAAGGTGGCAGAAGCGTACATGTCAATAATCCTCGAAACGAGACTTTCGAAGGAACAGATCTTCGCACTCTACTGCAATCAGGTATACCTCGGACAACAAGCAGGCTTCTCAATCAATGGTTTTGGCGAAGCCGCCGGAGCATATTTCAATAAAGACGTAACCAACCTGTCGATCTCAGAGTCAGCGTTTCTAGCCGGTCTAATTAGGAGTCCGAATCGCTATAACCCGTATCACGATCTACAAACCGCCACAGCACGCAGAAATCAGGTGCTCGATTCAATGGTCGAAGCAGACGCTGTCAGTAAAACCGACGCTGACGCTGCGAAGGCAATGCCGCTACAGGTAGCATCCACCAAGGGTCGCATCGACGTATCCGACGCGCCATATTTTGCCGACTACGTGCAAAACCAACTGCCGGACATGATCGCTGGTTCGGGTACTGCAGAGCATTTGCGAATCTACACGACCATCGACATGGATCTGCAGCGGGCGGCTTACGCTGCTCTAACCAAACAACTCGCAGCGCTCGACAAGGTTGAAGCGAAACGTTTTGAGCCAGGAACCTTGCAGGGAGCGCTCGTCGCTATGAATGCGAGAACTGGCGAGATTGTGGCGATGGTGGGCGGTCGGGATTACTCAAAGAGTCAACTTAATCGCGCCGCTGACGCGATGCGACAGCCAGGTTCAGTTTTCAAGCCGTTCGTTTATGCCACGGCACTAAACACCGCCTTCGATCCAGTGCCGCGCGCGATTACGCCAGCAACGACTTACATGGATGAGCCGAAGACTTTCAAGTTTGATAACCAGGAATATTCGCCAGGCAACTTTGGCGATACCTACACAAACGCGCCAGTCACTCTACGGGACGGCCTGGTCCATAGCCTGAATGTCGTGACCGTCGAAGTAGCGATGGAAGTCACGATTGGTCGAGTTATGAGTCTGGCTGCCAAGGCAGGTTTGCCGAAACCGCCTCGTGCATATCCGGCAATGGCACTTGGAACAAACGAAGCGACGCCGTTGCAAGTCGCGTCCGCGTATTCAGCGTTTGCCACGTTAGGAACGCGAACAACACCTGTTGCAATTAACCGAATTACGACGGGCGATGGTGTAACAATCGCTGCACCAACCGCGCAGAAGACTGATGTGCTTCGACCAGAAGTGGCATATGTCATGACCTCGTTCATGAAAGATGTTGTGAATCGAGGGACGGCAGCAAGAGTTCGGGCCCGCGGTTTTAAACCAATAGTCGCTGGAAAAACTGGCACGTCACGTGACGGTTGGTTTTCTGGTTACACACCGAACCTCGTTTGTGCGGTTTGGATTGGTTTTGATGATGGTTCCCAACTCGGGCTAACTGGCGCTGACTCCGCGTTGCCGGTTTGGACAGACTTCATGCAGGTGGCATTGGCTGAACATCCGGAATGGCAAGGTGATTGGGAAAAACCAGCGGGTGTTGAGGAAGTCGAAATCAATCCCAAGACTGGTGAACTGAGCAAACCTGAAGATACAGAGAAGCGCGTAGAACTCTTCATCAACGGGACGGGCCCAAACCACGAATCGACTGAGCCTTCCGAAACGGCTAGTCCGGAGACCGAAGAACCGCCACCTCCGAGTGCTGAAGGAACACCGGAAGGTCCACCACCACCTTTGCCGTCGCCTTCGGTGCGACCAAGACCTTCGCCATTGCCAGAAGCCGCAAAACTGGAAGGCACAATCACGCTTGATATTGATCCAACAACCGGTCTGATTGCGGTGGAGACCTGTCCTATCGTCAGGACTAAGACATTTGTATTGGGGACGGAGCCGAAGAAGTACTGCGGACCTGAGTATCACCGTACACGCACGAGTGATCCATCTGCCTCGCGACCGAGAACAGTAGCGACACCACCCCGATGACTGGATACCAGCTTAGAGGAGTCTCGACTAAAAAACCTAGTTAGAATAGAACAGTAAGGAAGGGCGGCTTGCCCCCGCCTCAACTGAACCCCTACTCAAGATTGATTGGAGTTTTAACTTAAGGCGGGGGCAAGCCACCTTTCCTTCTACGTAAGGTTGAGACTCTTCTCTTCGGTTGACGTGCCAAGCTGAGTAAGAGCGCTGCGCAAAGTCTCCAAAGCCAATGCAGCGGAATGATGCTTTCTACCTGGTAATCCACCAGCGGCGGCAATCAAGACATCTTTTGTAATAGCCAGAGCCTCCTGGATTTTCTTGCCTCGAACTAAATCAGTCAGCACTGATCCGCAAACAAGCGTTGGTGGACATCCATAAGCGAGATACTTCGCGGTCTCAATCTGATCGTCTTCGACCAGGAGATAAAGTCGCAATCGATCACCGCAGACTGGATTGGTTTCTTCAACAACAACTGTAGCGCCCGGTAATTCTCCCGCATTGTGTGGATGCGCTAAGTGCTCTTTGAAGACAGCGGAATAAGTCATTAATGGAACCCACCTCGACTCTCTGCGTGCCTCTGCGTTCTCTGCGCCTTGCGGTTTGAGGCGCACAATCAAAAGTCAACCGCAGAGGCGAAGAGAACGCACAGGGACGCAGAGACGAGATCTAACTTGCAAGCGCCTTATTCAAAGGCGAGAGCTCTCGTAATCGCGTCACTGCGTTAGCTAGGACATCAACCGTGCGTTCTACGTCATTGTCAGTGTTGTCTTTCCCAAAACTGAACCGAATCGATCCACGCGCAAGTTCGTCACTCCGTCCGAGCGCGCGAATCACTGGTGATGGTTCAAGTGTCCCAGAAGAGCAGGCCGAACCGGTAGAAACTGCAACACCCTGTAGGTCGAGATTGATCAGTAAACCTTCGCCTTCGACGAAACGAAAGGACAAATTGGACAAGTGCGGCAATCGCATTTCCTTTTCGCCATTCAATACGACGTCTTCAATTCGTCGCAGCACTTCATTTTCAAAATTATCGCGCAAACGTTTGTCATGACTGCGACGCTCCGAAATTTCAGTCCTCGCCAATCGTGCTGCTTCGCCGAACGCTACGATGCCGGGAACATTTTCAGTGCCCGCGCGGCGTTCACGTTCCTGGTGGCCTCCGATCGATTGACTCTGCAAACGAACACCACGTCTAACGTAAAGCGCACCAACACCCTTCGGCGCATAAAGCTTGTGGCCTGATAACGAAAGCAAATCGCATCCCAGTTCTTCAACGGCTATCGACTCACGTCCGGCAACCTGCACAGCATCGGTGTGCAACCATAGACTTCTTCGACCGCTCTGACGTTCTGTTCGGACTAGTTCTCCTAATTCACGAACCGGTTGCAACGTGCCGATCTCGTTGTTTGCGAACATGACAGTGATCAAGACCGTGTTCGGTCGCAATGCTGCACGCGCATCCTCAACTCGGATGATTCCATTCTCATAAACCGGCAACCGCGTGACTTCCCAGCCACGTTTCTCGAGAGCGTCACAGACGCCACGGACTGACGGGTGTTCAATAACGGAAGTAATTATGTGACCCTTCTCTGACACTGCTTCACACAATCCGCGGATGGCCAGGTTGTTTGCTTCAGTACCACCTGACACGAAGACAATCTCGTTTTGCTTTGCACCAATCAACGCCGCCACTTCACGCCGTGCTCGATCTACTGCCGCACGCGCCTCCTGACCAAAACTGTGGACACTCGACGCATTCCCGGACTTTCCTGTCAGGTATGGCAACATCGCGTTAACCACACGAGCGTCGACTGGCGTCGTGGCACTGTGATCAAGATAAATCCGCTGAGTTTTCATTAGGTTCTTATCTGAATTTGTCCAACTGAACCTCTACAAATTGCATCTGAAGGCGCAGTTCGTGCTGACGTTCATGTGTGCTTACGAGTCTAGGTTGCACGGAAAAGAGGCGTCAAGCAGATAAGACTTTCTACAAGCGGAGCTAAGTGTTAGCATTCCCTCGTTGCTAGGTTGACTCTCCCAAGACATGTGGCAGTGAATAATTGCCACTAACTCCTTGGAAGGACATAACGATGAATCATTTAAGAATCCCCTCCGTCGCTGCGGTAACGCTCATGATGTGCTTGTTTTGCGTTGCCTCGGTCGGAGCTCAGAACCAATCAACTGCTTTAGAACGAGGATACCGAACGGGCTACTCAGACGGATACAACGCCGGCTTCCGTGATAATGCCGATAAGGCGGCCCGTGATTACAAAAACAAAGAGGAGTACCAGCGGGCAGACCGTTCTTTCAACGACGTCTGGGGACCAATTGAGGACTATCGAGACGGTTATCAGCAGGGCTTCGAAGTTGGTTACGCAGCTGGTTACGACAAACGCGATTTTGATTCAACCATTCCGACTGGCTTTCACCGTCGGGGAACCGTTGCGGATGCTCAAACCAGTCCCGCAGTGGATTCTCAAACGAGCTCTGGAGCAGTCGTAACACAGAACGGTCAAACTACTCAGCCAGCGGACACAACCGTCGCAACAACAGGCAGTGTTTCGATTCCAAGAAACACAACTCTCTCAATCGAGCTTCTAACGCCAATCTCGACGGATGTAACTCAGCGAGGCGATCGGTTCCAGGCTCGTGTTAAGGAACCAGTCGAGTTTGCAGGTGC
>PSRF01000310.1 GCA_003175865.1 Blastocatellia bacterium | reverse complement strand
GGGTTCAGAACGAATGAACATCGGTCCATGGGGGATCGCTCAGAACGTGGGCGAATATTACACCGCAACAGTGGGAGTTAGGAAGGCGATACAGGGGCGTTTTGGGTGCTCACTTTATGCTCCGGAGCATTACCTTACAGCTAGTTTTAGTCCAGCGAGCGCTTGCCGCCGTTTCCATTCTCGAACAGTTCATGGCAACGTAAGCGCTGCCTTCACATGTGAAGGACCGGTGACAGCATGATGCTCTCTTTCAAACTCTTCGACAACCTGCGCAACTGTGCGGAAACGGTTGATGCCGCCAAGCTTTTCGTCGAGACCTTCGGCCCGTAGTCGATCTCTGACAGATGAGCGCGCCTCAACAACCTGCAGGCGAATTTCTCTTGCTGTTAGCTCTTCAGCGAGTACTGAAAGGGTGTGCGCACTTTGCAGGTCGACATGGGGGGATGTGGACAGATCCAACACGACAAGTTTCGTTTCAGGGACCCGATTCACTTGTTCTAATACCACGTGGTGAATGAATTCGACATTGAAATAGAACAAGCTTGCTTCAACGCGGATGATTACTACGCCCGGCACCGATTCATTATTGGGATTGCGTTCCTGATCGGAGAAACGATTCGTTCCAGGAATACGACCCAGGTGGGCCACGTGAGGATGCGACGCACGTCGGAGAAGTTGTACAAGCGAAATGACGGCGCCAATCAAAACGCCTCGCAACAAGCCTGACCCCAACACACCGAGCAATGCGGCCATTGCCACAATAAACTCGGAACGATCTGCCCGCCACAGATGACGCAGCTCAGAGACCTTGAACAGCCCAGCGACAGCCATCAGCACAATCGCAGCCAACACCGGTTGCGGCAGGTTGTGCAGCGTACTCGACAAGAAAAGCGTGACCACCAATATGAGTACTGAAGCGATTAGTCCAGTGAGTGGTGTGTGAGCGCCGCCGCTTTCGTTAACCAATGATTGCGACATTCCGCCACTGACGGGAAATCCGCTTCCAATTCCGACTGCGAGGTTTGCAGCAGCCAGACCGAGGAATTCCTGATTTGAATCAAATCGTTGCCGATGTTTTGCAGCAAACATCCTCCCGATGGCAGCTGTTTCAACGGCACCGAGCATGAAGCAGGCAATTGCTAAGGGAAGGAGTGTGTTGAGATCGGCGAGATGGACCGCGGGGATGGTCAGCGGAGGTAATCCTTGCGGAACTTCGCCAAGCATTTTGACACCCCGAGCTTCGAGACCTAGAAGGGAAGCGACGAGAATTCCGCCAATTACAACAAATAGACCGACTGGTTTATTTTTGAGAAAGATCTTGCCGAGGATCAAGACACCAAGGGCTGCTAACCCGATTGCAAGCGCAGCAGGATTCGTATCTTTGAGATGGACCAAGAAATGTTCGCTGCGTCTCCAGAAGCTACCCTCTCCACCCTTGTAACCGAATAACTTTGGCAACTGTGTACTTGCGAGATAAAGCGCCACACCGGCTTTGAATCCCGTCAGCACCGTTTCAGATATGAAGTTCACTACTGCACCCGCGCGGACAAGCCAGCCGATAAAAGCGATTGTGGCGACCAACAATGCAGTGCATGCTGCCAACGCTTCGAAGCGCGGTAAATCGCCTCCGGCTATAGTTCCGAGTGATGAGCCAACTAACAGTGAGATCGCGGACGTGACAGTGATTGCTGTGTAGCGCGAGCTACAGAATAGCCAGAAGATAAGACCTGAGAAAAGACAAGCGTAGATGCCGGCTTGAGGTGGTAGCCCGGCGAGTGAAGCATCACCAATTCCAGCAGGCAAAAGATAAGCGGCGAGCGTTAGCCCAGCGAGTAAGTCAGCGGGCAGCCAAGTCGGTTCATACGATTTGATCCAACCGAATGCAGGAATAATTCTAGATAAAACTGGCTGCTGTGATTTCACAAATTCTCGCGCCGAAAGCGAAGACTGGTGGAAACATTTTTCCTCTGCACACAGAGTTCTCCGCTTTCGTCTCTGAGAGTGTCTTTACGGGGGCGTCCTAAGCTTTCGAAGAAACAGCGGCGGCGACCGACTCTTCAGCCGTTGCTCTAGTTCCGTTGGTGTGCATCAACGTCTGTCGTGCAACTTCTAATTCCTTAAGCTTCGCTTCAGTAACTTTGGGATAAGCAAGATTCAGGGACGCCAAAGTGGTTATAACTGCAGATGCAACTGCAATGCGCGTGAACCATTTGTTATCGGCAGGTATTACGTACCAGGGCGCGTACTCAGTAGCAGTGTTCCGAATCGTCTCCTCGTACGCGTTCATGTAATCTTTCCAATAACGGCGCTCCTTTGCGTCGTTTGCCGAAAATTTCCAGTTCTTCTCCGGGAGATCAAGGCGCGCAAGAAAACGTTTTTTCTGCTCCCCCTTTGAAACGTGGAGAAAGAACTTTCGCACTACAACTCCGTTCCGAGTCAGATAACGCTCAAAATTTCGAATATCTGTAAATCGGTCATCCCAGATTTTTTTTGTCCTCAGTTTCGCAGGTAACTTCTGGCCGGCAAGAAACTCAGGATGAACACGCACGGCAGTTGTCTCTTCGTAGTAACTGCGATTAAAAATTCCTATGCGGCCGCGTTCAGGTAACTCTTTCATACAGCGCCAGAGGTAATCGTGATCAAGCTCTTCAGCCGACGGAGATTTGAAGGAATACACCTGACAACCCTGCGGATTAACACCTGACATCACGTGTTTGATCGCACCATCCTTCCCGGCAGCATCCAGAGCCTGAAAGATCAGTAGCAATGCCCAACAGTCTTGCGCATAGAGCATGTCCTGAAGGTGCGCAAGAGCTTCGACACCTGCAGCGAGGGCTTCCTTTGCTTTCGGCTTGTCTTCGGAATTCAAATGGAGCGTGTCCTTTGGATTCACGTCTTTCAGCCGAAAGTTCTTGCCATCGTTTACGCAGAATGGTTCAGCAAAAGACTTCGCTCTCTTAATCACTTCTTTTGTTTTCATGGCTGAAGTTTTACTGCCAACCTCCTCCCAGTGCTTTGTAAACCTGGACCACGGTTAGTAACTCGTCGCGACGCGCCTGCGCTAAACTAAGTTCAGCTTCGAACAAAGTTCTATCAGCATCGAGAGCGTCAAGTAATGTCGCGACTCCCCCGTTGTAGCGTAGATACGAGAGACGTGAACGATCTCGCAGTGCTTCGACGAGCAGTTCGCGTTCCCCACGGACTTCACGCACCTTTTGATGGGCAATAAGCGAATCCGAGACTTCTCGAAATGCGCCCTGAACCGTCTTCTGATAATCCGTTAACAGGAGGTCGCGTTGCGCTTGAGACAATCGGACATTGTTCTTCAATCTTCCACCGGTGAAGATCGGCTGCGCGAGATCTCCCGCGAGTCCCCAGACGCTCCGGCTGCCGCTGAAAAGACTCGAGAGCTGTCCGCTTTCAAATCCGAGAAATGCCGTAAGCGAAATGCGTGGGAAATAGGCTGCCTTGGCGACTCCAATACGATAGTTCGCAGCAATCAGACTATTCTCAGCTGAACGAATATCAGGACGACGCTCAAGTAGATCTGAAGGTAAACCGGCCGGTACTTCTGGCGGATTTACATGATCTGTTAGGCTCAATCCTCGCGGAATGGTCTGAGGATTTTTGCCTGTTAGGAAACTCAAAAAGTTTTCAGTCTGCTCAATCTGCTTCTCAAGATCGGGAATCACCGAGCTGGCACCATAGACCAATTCCTCAGCCTCGCGAACCTCAAGCATAGTGGACACACCACGCTCTTGGCGGAGCTTAATTATGCGTAAGGATTCCTGACGTAAGCTGAGTGTGCGTCGTGAGATCTCGAGTTCATAATCCAGCTCGCGTAAGTTGAAGTAAGCTGTAGCAACATCACTAACCAAAGTGGTTATGACTGATTGTCGAGCTTCTTCAGTAGCTAAAACATCAGCCTTCGCGGCAGCTGTTGCCTTTCGTAGACGCCCCCAAATATCCAATTCAAAGCTTAGTAAATTCAGAAGCACGCTTCCCCACGAACGGTCACGTTTAATCGGCTCAGGAATGTCAAACTGTCCACTGCGTGAAGAGCGTTGAGTAATTACATCACCGGATGCAGTGATCGTAGGAAACTGATCGGATCGAGTTATGCCGTAAGCAGCCCGAGCGGCATCAATGCGTGAAGTTGCTTCGCGAAGATCATAATTGTTCGCCAGGGCCTCACGAATCAACTCTTGAAGCTTCTCGTCTTTGAAGAGCTCAAACCACTTTAAGTTGGCGAGTGCTTGTGGATTGGGTTGTGTCGCCGTATCTCCTCGAAAGACGGTAGGAGTTTGCACCTGAGGGCGCTGATACTTTTGTCCAAACGCGAACGTTTGAAGCAAACAAACTGTCAACACTGCGACGGTTATTCGTTTCAATGGTGTTCACCTCCTGCCTCCGCTGTAGCTGGTATGGGCGGTGGAGTAGCTTCGGCCTTGGCTTTTCGACGACGACCGAGCGACTCAATGAATGTGAAGTTGCCCGGGATGATGAATACGCCGAGGAATGTGGCGACTAGCATGCCGAAGAACACACCCGTGCCCATCACATTCTGTGCGCCAGCACCGGCGCCGCTTGCTTTCATCAAGGGAATAACGCCGAGAATGAATGCAAAAGCAGTCATCAGAATAGGTCGAAATCGCAGTTTTGCGGACGTGAGCGCGGCATCTTCGAGTGACAATCCATCTTGTTCGTGTTTCGCTTTGGCAAACTCAACGATCAGGATTGCGTTCTTTGCCGCCAAACCTATCAACATCACCAGTCCGATCTGTACGTAGACGTTGTTGTCGTATCCGAAAGCCCACACGCCAAACAAGGCACCAAGTGCTACTGTTGGCGAGCCGAGCAAGACGGCCCAAGGTAGTCGCCAGCTTTCGTACATCGCGGCGAGCAACAGGAATACGACTACGATAGCCAGTATCAGTGTTGGTCCAGCAGGCGGCGCGATCTTCTCCTGGTAGGACAACTGTGAATACGCAAAACTCATTTCCTTCGGCATTGTCTTGTTGAATACTTCTTCAAGCGCTGCAAGTGCCTGTCCTGACGTGTAACCTTTTGCCGGAGAACCCTGCATCTCAACCGAACGAAGTAAATTGAATCGAGTCGTCAATTCTGTACCGGCCGTATCTTTGATTGTCACCAGAGTTGAAAGAGGAATCATCTGGTTCGTCGTCTTTGAGCGAACATAGATTCTTCCGATGTCGTCCGACTTTAGTCGACTCTCAGGTTGCGCTTGTGCATAGACACGGTAGAGACGACCGAACCGATTGAAATCGTTGACGAACGCACCGCCCATCGCAGTGGACATTGCCTGAAAGACTTCATTGACAGGCACGCCGAGCGTCCTGGCCTTCTCGCGATCTAAATCGACTTTGACTTGCGGGTAATTTGGATCGAATGAAGTGAAAACGGTGCCAAGTTCTGGTCGTTGACGAGCAGCAGTGATGAATTGTCTAGCTTGTTCTCCTAGCTGATCGACACTCATCGTTCCGCTGCGGTCCTGAATCAGGAAATTAAATCCTGACGCTGCGCCGAATCCGGAGAGCGTTGGAATGTTAAAAGGAAAGATGACAGCTTCGGGAATGCCGGCAAAGCTCCTCTGCAGTTCTGCCATAATAGCTTTCACCTTGTGCGCTTCGCCGTGGCGCTCTTCCCAGGGTTTCAGTCGTGCGAAGAGTGTTCCATAGTTGGGTTGATAGGTGTTCGTAACTACGCCGTAGCCGCCTATCGTTTGGTACGACTCAATGTCCTCAACTTTGCCTAGGATCGTCTCAACTTTCTTCAGCACTTCACTGGTTCGTGCTAGCGATGCGCCCGGAGGTAGCTGAACATTGACACCCATGATTCCCTGGTCTTCATCGGGTATGAATCCAGCCGGAATTCTTTTTGCGAAGAAAAGCGCACCAAGAACAACGAAGCCGACAATGGCAATGGTGAGAATTCCTTTTTGAACGAGAATGCGGGCACCGCTGACGTAACCATTGGTAGTGACGTCGAATATCTTATTGAACCAGCGGAAGAACACGCCAAGTGGACCCCATGCGGGCTTAGGCGGTTTCAGCAACATTGCGCAAAGCGCCGGAGTGAGTGTCAGGGCGTTGAATGCAGATAGGAGAACCGAGATCGCAATTGTCAACGCAAACTGCTTGTACATGCTACCTACAAGACCGGCGAGTAGAGCGACCGGAACGAACACAGCAGACAGGATCAACGCAATGCCTACCACAGGAGCAGACACTTCTTTCATCGCCTGGTAGGTTGCGTCTTTAGGACTCATGCCATGTTCGAGGTGATGTATTACTGCTTCGACGACCACGATCGCATCGTCAACCACAATTCCGATTGCCAGTACCAGTCCAAACATCGAAAGTGTGTTGATGGAGAACCCGAGTATTGGAAAGAAGATGAAGGTTCCGATTAATGAAACCGGAATCGTCAATATCGGAATGATTGTCGCCCTGATGTTCTGCAGGAAGATATAGACCACCAGAACTACGAGAATGAGAGCCTCGACGAAGGTCTTTAGAATTTCATGGATTGAAGCCTCGACCGCGGGTGTGGTGTCGTACACGATTTTGTAATCCATGTCAGGCGGAAACAGCGACTTCGCATGTTCCATCGTCTCGTAGATCGTGTCGGCAGCTTTCAGTTGGTTAGCACCGGGAAGCAGATAGACGGCCATAGCGCCCGCCGGTTTGCCGTTGAGTCGACCAAACGAGTTGTAGTCCTGCGAACCTAACTCGACGTGTCCGATGTCTTTGATTCGGACGACGGCGCCGTTTGCAGTTTGGCGCACAATGATGTTTTCGAATTCATCTGGAGTGATGAGACGACCAGGAGTGCTGAGGGTCTCAGTCATCTCCTGCTCTTTTGGTGTTGGCGCTCCACCTATTTTGCCGGCAGGGGCTTGAATGTTCTGTTCTTTAATTGCATTGATGACATCGGCAGGAACGAGACCAAGTTTCGCGAGCATGTCGGGTTTGAACCAAACACGCATGCCATAGTCAGTGCCGCCAAACAGGTCGACTTGCGCGATACCCGGAATACGAAGTATCTGGTCGCGCAAATTGATACCGCAATAGTTGATCAGGAAGTTCGCATCGTAGGCGTCTTTGGGTGAGTAGACTGAGATGAGCATAAGTATGCTCGGACTCTGTTTCTTCACCGTCACACCCTGTTGGTTTACTTCAGCTGGCAAACGTGCAGCTGCGGTGGCCGTACGATTCTGAGTAAGAACGTTAGCGGTGTCCTGGTCGGTACCGACTTCGAAGTTCACGTCTAACAGCATGCGACCATCGCTAGTGTTTGACGATTTCATGTAGATCATTCGATCCACACCGTTCACTTCCTGTTCAATGGGAACCGCAACCGATTGTTCGACTGCCTCAGCCGAAGCCCCTGGGTACGTCGCGGTTACGCGAATGTTTGGTGGTGCAAGGAAGGGATACTGTTCGACCGAGAGCCCCTTGATGATCACAAAGCCGAGCATCACTGTCAGCACGGACAGCACGATTGCGACAATCGGCCGGCGTATGAAAAAGTTTGCCATGAGTTACTGTCCTTCTTTCTTCGCGGAGTTGTCGCTGGCAACAGCTGCGTTTGAAGGCTTCACCTCACTTCCCGGACGAGCCTTTTGCATTCCCTCCACGATTACTCGGTCTCCAGCGTTAAGTCCTTCAAGCACGATGTAAGAGCTCTCTGACTTATCACCGAGACGGACACTTCGTACCTGAACCTTGTTTTGAGCGTCGACTACCATGACTGTCTTCGCGCCTTGTAATTCCTGAACTGCACGTTGAGGTACAAGGATCGCATCCTTCTGTTCCGCGACCGCAACGCGTACGCGCGCAAACTGTCCCGGCCGTAAATGGCTACCTGGATTTGGAAACACAGCTTCGGCTTTCAATGTTCCGGTTTGCGGATCGACTGTGCGGTCCAGGACCTTGAAAGTTCCCGAGTATGGATGTTTGGTTTCGTCAGAGAGGAGCAGATCGAAACTGAACGAGCTAGCGCGTTGACCAGCACCTTCGCGGCTAGTCAGTTTTAGGAAGTCGATTTCGCTTACGTTGAAGTCGACAAGAAGTGGATCGGAAGCAGAGACCGTCGCTAGCAGTGTGGCTTCACCACGTCCGACTAAGTTGCCTTCATCTACCTGAAGGAATCCAATGATGCCGGTAAGTGGAGAGTAGATATCGCAATAACTCAGATCCAATTCCGCTTGAGTGACCTTGGCCTTCGCTGCCGAAACTTCCGCTTGAGCTCGCTCGATGGTGTATTTCACTGCGGCTTCGAGATTGGTCAGGTTCGCCTGCTTTGCATCAACGGTGGCTTTCGCGGATTTCTGGGCTGCTATTGCCGCATCGAGGTCCTGTTCAGTAACTGCCTTCTCTTTAGCGAGTGGTGTAAGACGACTCACATCTTGATTCGCACGTGTTAGTACGGCCTGGGCGTCAGCTAACTCTGCTTGTGCCTGAATAACATCCGCTCGTTGCTGTGCCTGGGCCAAGTCGGCGACAGCTTTTGAAGTGGCCGCCTTTGCGGACTGGAGCGCAGCTTCGAATGGTCGTTTGTCGATAGTGAAGAGAAGTTGCCCCTTTTTAACAGGATTTCCCTCGTGGAAGTAGACCTTCTGGAGGATTCCTTCCACCCGAGCTCGCAGCTCGACCGTCTCGTCTGCCCTCGTCTGCCCAACGAACTCGGCGTAGATCGGAACTGTCTTTTTGTCGACAGACATCACGATCACGGTGGGTGGTGGTGGTTGAGCGGCGGCTGCCTCCTGCGCCTTCTTACTGCACCCAGTAAGGCTCAGCAGGGCGGAGCATGAAATAAGTAACAACGCCAAAATGAAATGATTACGGTTTAGCGGGATATTCATCGCCAACTCCTTAGTCAAAGTCCGGGGGTGGAATGTTCACCAAGCGGCTGTGTTCAAACGCCCGGTATGGTTTCCGTTTTATCGGGTGAAAAACCTGGTGATAGCCATCGAACGGAGGTGATTCTAGAGCGATGCAAAAGGTGAATACACTGGCAGAATTGACAGTACTGGCGAATTAGTTGTTGAGGAATATTGAGCTTTGGTAAACGTACCGTTATTAGGGAGGATTGCGGGTTTAGGACCATTAAACAGAGCAAATGTTCGCAAATGTTCAATGAGCTGACCGTAGCTGTAGTTATTGTTTCGCTTTGCCTGCTACTTCATGTGGCCACGATCATGCTCATGGCCCGTGCGTTAATAGGGTGGTGGGAACGTACAGACAGAAAAGGCCGAATAGTTCATTTCAGTGTTCTCATGATTCTGGTCTTTGCCGTAATCATGTTGCTGCATGTCGCGGAAGCGGCCCTGTGGGCGGGCTTTTACTACGCACGACAATTATTCAGCGATTACGAAACCTCACTCTATTTTTCATTCACTAGTTATACGACGATCGGCTACGGAGATATCCTTCTTCCGCAGAGGTGGCGGTTACTTGGTGCTATCGAAGGAATTTCAGGAGTTCTTCTTTGTGGAATCTCGACAGCGTTCATATTCGCCATAATGAACGCGATGTTTCAGGAGCGATGGCGTCAACTGCGAATAGACAAGTGATGCCAACGGAAATGGTCCCTTGAACATGCAAGGTAATCTCGCCTGTAAAAACTAACAGTTTTCAACAAAAGCTTCCGAGCCTAGTTTAGCCGAACAAGTATCCATGAGTTTGGTGAGATTCCCCTTCGTGGAGGTTCACATGAAAATTGGTTCACGGACGTTAATTGTCACATTGTTGGTCACGTTCACGATACTCAGCGCTCCTGCTGTTCTATCTCAGCCAAGAACCGACCAAACCAAATTAGCAAGTGCCAACGGCACGGGAACTATCAAACTCGGTCGTGAGGAATTCAAGCTCACATCTGTTCTGGTGAAACTTCTCGACAATGGCCAGGCCGAAGTAACGCTCGTCTCCGAAATAACCATCTTCTTGAACGGCAAATGGTCCAGTGTCCCTGGTCAGCCACATAACTTTAACCTCACGATATCAGGTGGTTCTTCAGGAGGAGCATTGGACGGGACAGGAACAGTTAATCTTAACGACGACGATAAGTCAGTGACTCGACTGTCAATCAAGGGGACAGGACGACTGAGCAAAAAATCTATCGAGATAACCTTTCAGGGACAGTGATGCGGCGCCTCGATGTGCCGCAAATCCCCCAATAAAATGAGCCCCGAAACGAGAATTCGTGCGGCCGTTAGACTAACCTTTCTTCTCGTCAATTTAATTCTCGTCGTTAAATCCGTATCGGCCCAGGAAATGGAACCGCGTGCGTATTCGCCTGCGCCGGTGGGTGCGAAGTTTGTTGCGTTCACATTCCTTCATCAGAGCGGGGATGTCCTGCTCGACCCTTCGTTACCTGTGAAGGATGTGGATGCAAAGCTGAACGCTGCAACATTCGCCTTTGGTGGCACATTGGGTTTGCTGGGAAGGCAAACCAATCTAGCAGTACTTGTTCCTTACGTTTGGGGGCACGTAACCGGAACGGTCTTTGAAGACCGTGCGACAATATATCGCTCCGGGAACGGTGATATTCGTTTGCGATTCTCTACGCTGCTTAAAGGAGGACGAGCAATGGGACCAAAGGAATTTGCCGCGCGAAGACCAACAACAATCATCGGGACCAGCATACAAATCATTGGTCCTACTGGTCAGTACGATCCCCACCGACTCGTTAATCCCGGCTCAAACAGATGGGCGTTCAAGCCTGAAATTGGAATATCGAAACCTGTTGGACGATGGACCCTGGAGTCGATGGCTGGCGTCTGGCTATTTACTGCGAACAACAACTTCTTCCGTGGATCACATCGCCAGCAGAGACCGTTGGCCTCGTTTCAGGGAGATGTGGTCTACACGTTGAGACGAAGGATGTGGGCGTCCTTCAATGCAACTTATTACACCGGTGGTCGCACCGTTGTTAATGGAAATATCAATGAAGATCGACAAAAGAATTCGCGCATTGGGGCAACGTTTTCTTATCCCCTCACTCAAAGGCAGTCACTGAAGGTTGCGTGGACTAAAGGAGTTACCACACGGATTGGCGGGGACGTGAACACGATTGCGTTTGGTTGGCAATATAGTTGGTTCTAGTGTGTATCGTTGGAAGTCACTCCTGTAAAAACTGACAGTCCTTTCTTAACCAATAACCAGCTAGACTGCCTTCGATAATTCCCACCGGACCGGCGTTTTCCAGGGAGGCTGAACATGAAAGCTTTAACCACGATCGCGTTAATTCTTCTGAGCGTCGTTGCTGTAACTGCGCAAAAAGTAAAGGTAGGCTCAGATCCGGCGACAGACTTCTCGAAGTACAAAACTTACGCATGGGATCAGGGAGCGGCAGGTTTGAACCCATACGTCAATCAAATGATTATCGAGGCAGTCGATAATGCGATGGCGGCGAAAGGAATCAAGAAGGTCGCTTCCGAGCCCGATCTCGTAGTGGCTGCGGTGGTATCTACTGACAGTGATCTGGTGATGAGCAACCCAAGCTGGGCTCCCAGTTTGAATTCAATCTCAACGGGCATTGCTGCCGCTCCTCAGAGTTGGCCCGTAACAAAAGGCACGCTCGTTGTCGATATTTCGGATGCGAAGACGAAGAATGGAGTCTGGCGAGGTACTGCCACTCATACGCTCGAGCATGGCCCAACCGGCGACAAGGCTCACGACGCCAAGTCAGTCGCCAAGCCGATTAATAAGGCGGTTGAGAAGATGTTCAAACAGTTCCCACCGAAGAAGTGAAGTGAATACCATGAGTTGGTTGTCCCGATACCGATTAAGACTCTATCTACGCAACTCAATTTGGATCTTTCCCGTCATCAGCATCGCCCTTGCACTCGCATCGGCGAGACTCTTAGGTCGAATCGAGTTGGCCCAGGGTTGGGCATTGAATCTAAATCCGGACACCGGCCGCACGGTGATGTCAACGATCGCCTCCTCGATGTTTGCGTTGGTCGTCATTGCCTCATCAGCGGTGTTGTTGGTTGTGCAACTCGCAAGTGCACAATTGACGCCGCGCATTATCGCGTTCGTCTACCGCAGCCGTGTTAGGAAGATTTCTCTGACTGTATTTGCGTTTACGTTTACATTTTCGGTCGGTGCGCTTGTCAGGATCGAAGATAGAGTACCTCTTCTCACGAGCTATGTCGGAGCGTATGGTTTCTTAATCAACCTGGCACTCTTTCTTTACTTCATCGACAGTGTTGGTAAGACAGTGCGACCGAGTGCAGCACTTACGATGGTCGCACTTGCGGGACGCAGAGAAATTCATAGCCTATATCCTTCGAGACTAAGCGAGAATCACACAACCAGTCCTGACTCCAATGAACTGCTAAACCGCGAAGTACGACGTATTATCGCTAATGAATTAGACGGCGTGTTGTTGGCCTTTGATAGAAAAGGTCTTGTCTCTCTCGCGGAACGCACAAACTGCATCATTGAGCTTGTGCCGCAAGTCGGAGATTTTGTGGCTGCCGGCGATCCGCTGTTTCGTATCTGCGATGGTGGAGAAGGTCTAACCGTCGAGTCCTTGCGCAAGTCGGTCGCGTTTGGCCAGGAACGAACTTTGGAACAGGATCCGATGTTTGCGCTTCGCATCATCGTCGACATTGCCTCCAAGGCTCTTTCACCAGCGATCAATGATCCAACCACAGCAGTTCTCTCGATTGATCAACTACATCATCTTCTTCGTGATGTTGGTTCGCGAAGTCTTGCTGAAGGTCGCGATGTCGATAGCAAGGGAAAGGTTCGGTTGATGTATCGCACGCCTAACTGGGAAGACTTCGTAAACCTCGCCGTCACTGAGATTCGTCAGTATGGTCGAGACAGCATCCAGATCATGAGGCGGCTGCGTGCGATGTTGGACAATTTGATAGAGACATTACCAGAGCGTCGCGCGCCGTTACTGCAGCACGAGCTTGCGCTACTGACGAGTTCATCCATACGAATGTTTCCTGACACATCTGATCAGGATTTGGCTCATATGCCTGACTTGCAAGGCATGGGCGGAGGACAAAAGGAAAAGCGCGATTACAAGGATAAAGAATTTCCAATAGTCGCGTGAGTCATTACACGACACGCAGGGAGGACGACATGAACCGAACATTGACGTGCGCCGCACTTGTGGGAATGTTGTTATTGGTTGCGGTGCCTTGTGCATACGCACAGCAAAACGCTCCACCGGCCGTCGGTGATCAGGATCTTCAGCTGCTTCGCAAAGATCTGCGGTCGATGAAGAAGCAGATAGTGGCTGCAAACATGCAACTGACTGAGGCGGAGTCTACGAAGTTTTGGCCGGTTTACGATCAATACACTGCTGAAACCACAAAGCTGTATGACACCCGGTATGGAGTTATTAAAGACTACGCAGCAAACTTTGGTTCGTTAACCGATGCGCAGGCGCAGAGCCTGGCAAAGCGTTCGAACGAGGTTGATGCTGCAGTTGTCCAACTGCGGAACAAGTATTTGCCATTGTTCGACAACGTCATTGGTGGTAAGAAGACTGCTCTCTTTTTTCAAATCGACAGAAGACTTGCGTTGATGATCGATCTACAATTGGCGTCAGAGATCCCGCTTGTTCAGCCCTAAGTTAGGAGACCCCCGACGTGATGCCTATTTGGATCTATGACATTTCGCCACTGAAAGCGGCGATAGTGATAGTTGTATTCGTTGAGATCTTATCTATCGCTGGTTTACTGCTGATCCGGCGCTTTGTTAGGCCGCGCCTCGGTTATCACGAAGGTGCAAATGATGCGGTAAGCGGAACCGTTCAGGCCATCGGCGTCTTCTATGGAATTACTGTCGGTCTACTGGCGGTTGGCGTGTGGAACACATTTACAAGTTCCTCAGAAATCGTCTCGAGGGAAGCGGCCGCGATTGGAATCTTGTATCGGGACGTGAGTGGTTATCCGTCGCCGTTACGGGAACAGATGCAGGGGAAACTAAAGGAGTACACGGTTGCCATTATTGATCAAGTGTGGCCGGCACAGAAGAAGGGCGAAGTTACAAATATAGGGGCTGAAATACTTAATCAGTTTCAAACTACACTTTATTCTTTTGATCCCAAAGATTGGGGGCAACAGGCTCTTCACGGCGAGACGCTGAAAGCCTACAACAACCTGCTCGAATATAGGCGGTTGCGAATAGACTCGGTCGGTAGTGGTCTATCGCTGGTGATGTGGGCGGTAATCTGGGTTGGTGCGGCGATCAGTATCGGAGTCGCTTACTTCTTTAACATTCCTGATTTGAAGCTTCACGCAATCCTTATTGGACTGATGGGTGGGTTCCTTGCAATGGTGCTATTCATGATTGTTATCAACGACAAGCCCTTTTACGGCCACGCAAGCATCTCGTCGGATTCCTACAAAATAGTCCTTGATCGCGTAATTAAC
>PSRF01000008.1 GCA_003175865.1 Blastocatellia bacterium | reverse complement strand
TATCGTCGCGCCGTAGAGCGCAAGTCTGGCCCGCTTCGTTAGATTCTCAATTTTCACAGAACTCACTCTGGTTAGCCCACCCAACGGTACAAGAGTTTTGAAGCGATACGCTGTGAATGCTGGTGGTCCAGAAACAGCTGTGCCGTCGAACACCGTCGCAAGCGAGTGTTGGACTTCTGATTTCACGTCGGCGCGTTCATGTGCCCATTCCGACGTATCAATTCCAGCACGCAGGATGTAATCAACAACACGGCCGTCGGCAAGTGAAATTCGCAGGCGGCCGACGTTAGTTCCCTGTGGGATGTCGACTGAGTTGGCGAGTGAAGTGATTAGCAATAACGTGTCCGCTTCAACTGAGGGAGCACCGAAGTTTTTGGTAGTCATTGGTTCCAGCTCACCTAAAGATTGGAGACTGGCAGCGGCGTTAGACAAAGTTATTGGTTCAAGTGAGGCCGCGAGATTTGAGTACGTCGCGACGTGTCTGGTGTTGAGGATGTCGAGAACATGCGAGCGCGAGTCAAGAAGCGAATCATCGACAGCATATTGAGCGATTTGTCTGACCGAATCGACGCCGACATTGCCGAGCGCCCGACTGTATCGATCAAGAATTAATGGTTCGTAACCAGCGACGTTCTGCAGGTTGTAAATGGCTGACAAATTAGGACCATCGACACGCGGTTGCGTTTCATACTGCTCGCTAAACAAATCAACTCGCGTGTAGCAGCGATTCTCGTTGGCGGGGAACTGTTGAAGATATCGAGTAGCGTCTGCCATTGTCTCGAAGCGAGCGGCGCTTAGATTGATGGTTCCCCACCAGCGTCTAATCAATGAGGCGGGCTCAATAAAAGACAGGAACAGTACAGCGCAAAGTGCGAGAAAGAATCGTTGCCGAGTGTTCGAGATGATGCTGGCGCGCCAGAGTGTCGCGGTCGTTAACAGAAAAAACGACAGTTTCAGGATCAAGTAGATGTTGTTAGCTGAAGGCGACGGCGTCCTCACTCCACGTAATTGAGCGACTTGTTTCCACCAAATCACGCCTACAGCAACTGAAGCCATCAACAACACAACTGATTCCCAAGGTGCTTGTTTGTGCACCGTCGCTTTCGATTGGAGATATTTGCTAACGATATCCCATCCGTAAGCCGCGAGAACTGCAATGGCAAATGTCCATTCAAATGTATGCCGCGATGGCACACGGAACCGATTCAAGACAGGCACGTGATAGACCACCGTGTATAAGGGCGTGAATCGACCCATCATTAGAAACAGAGCAAGAAGTGCGAGCGCGGTCCAAAAGAAAATTCGCGGATCTCGTCCGTTGTGTCGACGAATGTGATTTGTTATTGCAAGAAGTGCCAGAACAATTGCGAGCGGCGAAATGAACGCGTATGTGTCAACGCCAAAGAGCAGTGGCTTCACTATTGATTGCCATAACTGCATCGGCGTTAGGGAACCTTGAGTAAGGATGTCAAAATTCAGATTGCTTCTAATACTTCTCCTGACGGCGCGGGCAGTTTCGAGTAGTTGAAATGCCGCGACGCCCATCGACATCGCTGCAGCCAGAACCACCACGAACAATGGACGCCAGCGCTCGATCGCAAACAACTTCACTTCGCTTGGACATGCGATGGCAACGAAACATGCGTAGCAAACTGAAATTAGGCCCACAAGTACAAAGCCCTGGCCCAATCCAGTCAACACTGACATCGAGAACGCGAATGTCGCCAATAGTAGAGCGGAGACGAATCGAGTTGTTCGCGAGCGCTCGATGGCAATTAATAGCAGCGGCAGCCACATCACGGCGTTTGGCATGAGGCCGTTGTTGGCTAGAGGGCTTGCCATCATCCCGCCGTAACCGAAAGACAGTCCTCCAAGCAATGAAGCCAAAGGCGATCTTCCGAGACTTCGGAGGTAGAAATAAGTGAACAGTGGTACGAGCAGGAACGGGGCAAGGACGTAGATTTGTTCTGCTGTTCGACCGGTGAACACGAGATAACCCCACGTCAAAGGATAAGCGAGTCCGATTTGGGCCATTGACAAAAGGGGATACCCGGAGAGAATGGTGGGGGTCCAAAGGGGAAGTTCACCCGAGCGAATCATTCGCCAGGCGACGGTTCGCAAAGGAAAACTGTAGAAAAAAGCATCGTTGGAGAGGAGAAAGCGACCACCAAGGATTCCCTGCGGAAAGGTGCACAAGAAGAAGACAAGAATGCAGCCTAACGTTAGGAGGTCTGTGGTCCGACTCTCGGCACGAACCCAACTATTCTTGAGTCTACTCATGCATCAAATGGTCTTCACTCAGCATCTCACGGATTTTCGTGGTAAGTGGCATTTTCTGGAAGTTATCGAGCTAACTTCCATAATTTTTTCCGGCTAGTCTGAACATGAGACAGTCTAAAGAATAGCTGTTGTCTCGATTACAAACTTTGAAAACGAGGTTATTGACAAACGATCTGCCAGAGGGCTATTGTGGATTTACAGCGTCCACCAGCTGTCGTTGTCCCAACGTTCGGGAGCCCCGCACCGATACAGTTTGAGTCAAGATGTCCAATCGCTAGAGAATGACCGGAGTTAAAAACATGTGGAAGATTGCTTCTGCCTTTATTTTGTTAATGCTGTTGACCGCGGGCGCTTTCGCACAGGCACCTACATTGCGCATCGTCACTGACGACCCGACGCTCCCATCTGAACTTTATTATGGCAACGTTAAAGTCAAACCCTTGCGGCTTCGACCAGGAACTAACATCCAAATCACGATCGATGACAGCGACTTTTTCGTTACTCAGCAGTACATCGATTTTCTTAGTCGTTTCCCCGAGCAATCTGGCTTCGACGCATGGCTCAACTATCTGAATCAGCAGGCTTGTCCTTCCGATCCTGAATGTTTGCACCAGGCCAGGTTGACCGTCTCGTCCGGGTTCTTCGGTTCGCAAGAGTTTAATCAGAAGGGTGGCTATGTCTTCAGATTTTACAAAGCCAGTCTAGCTCGCATGCCGTCATACACAGAGATGGTTGCCGATATGCGCTCTGTAACAGGGCAGACAGCAGCCGACGTTGAACAGAAGCGCGCTCTGTTTGCGACAAACTTTGTATTGCGGTCGGATTTTCTTACCGCATTTCCTCGTTCATTATCAGCCGGTCAGTTTGTCAACAACATTCTGGCCGTCGCAGGCGTTTCAGTTTCGAATCAGGCTCAGATCATCAGCGATCTCCAGGCGGCCGGCAATACTGACGCTGCTCGAGCAGTAGCCATGCGAGCGATTGCCGATAGTCCTGAAGAAACCAATCATGAATTCAATCCGGCATTCGTTTACATGCAATACGTTGGCTATCTCCGACGCGAACCGGAGGCAGCTGGTTTCAATGCGTGGCTAACTTACTTGAATGCCCATCCACAGGACTTTCGCGAAATGGTTCGTGGCTTCATGGACTCTAGTGAGTATCGCAACCGCTTCTAATTCGGTTACAAAACGTATTACAGGGCCGGCGATTGATAGTCGCCGGCCTTTTTGTTTGCGTTAAGAACACATTTGTAAACCTCATAAGTTCGTTTCGCCGTCAATTCCCATGTGTATTCCGACGCACGTCTCAACCCGAGTCCTCGAAGTTCACGTCGCTTCGCTTCATTCGTCAGAAGCTCAATTAGTGCGCGTGTTAGTTCGCTAACATTTGTTGGGTTGATTAATGTCGCTGCGCCTTCCGAAGTTTCCATTATCACCGGGATGCGACTCGTGATTACCGGTGCCCCACATGCCATTGCCTCCAAAGGCGGCAAACCGAAGCCCTCATACAAAGACGGATACACAGCTGCTCTGCACGACGAATAAAGAGCGCGCAAGTCGTCGTCTGAGATGTATCCAGTAAACAACACACGGTCTTTCAGTGCTGACTGCTCGACATATGAATACAGCTCATCGGTCAACCAGCCCTTCTGCCCAGCAATAACAAGCTGAGGTCTCAAATCTGTTTCTCGCATGAGCTCGTCAAATGCTCGCACGAGAGTAATGAGATTCTTGCGCGGCTCAACAGTGCCAACGAATAGAATGAACTCGTCTTCAACGTTAAGGCGTTTCAGCGTATCTCGCACTTCACCTTCAGCGCCTGGATGAAAGGAACGACGAGGCGCCAGAGGCACAGCCGTCACTTTCTCTTCAGCAGTGCCGAGGTGTTGGTGAATCTCCTTCTTCACGCTCTCCGAATCGGTAATCACGTGGGCCGCGATACGTGTCATTGTCGGCAGTCTGCGGCGAGCACGCGAGACGAGATCCTCTCGATGTGTTTCGGGGTGCAACAACAGTGACAAGTCGTGAATAGTTACCACGGTTGGGCAGCGACGCCAGAGTGGAACGTTGTAGTTTGTACCGTGATAGAGCGCGAGTTGTTGTTGTCTTACATAGAGTGGCAGTCCAATGGTCCACCAACGTCGACGCAACGAATTGACCAGAATGTGTTTCACTCGCAAGTTACCTGGGAGAGCACCTTCGTCGGAGTCGACTTCAACTGGAGCAATGAGCTCGAACTCATCTGTTGGCGCTAACTCCGCCAGGCTTTTCGCAAGTTCAAAGGTGTAATGGCCGATTCCGCTTTTAGGCGTCGCTAATGGAATGCCGTCTAAGCCAATGTGCATACGTGGGAGTTTCGAACGTGCCAAATGTTGATTCTATGGTTTTGCGCCGCTGAGGCCGGCAGCTTCCGCTGTCGAGAGCGCACCAACGGTGGTTGAGCTGTAAGCTTCGAGATCGGACAGAACCATTTCTTGTATGAGTTCCGCAAATGAAACGCGCAGCTTCCAACCAAGGACCTTGCGCGCTTTGGCAGCATCGCCGACAAGCAAGTCAACTTCAGCCGGACGATAGTAGCGCTCGTCGACTTTGACGTAGTCACGATAATCAAGATCCACAACTCCGAATGCCAATTCACAGAGTTCACGTACGCTGTGGGTTTCACCACTCGCGATGACGTAATCGTCAGGCTTTTCTTGCTGAAGCATCAAGTGCATCGCGCTTACATAGTCGCGTGCATGTCCCCAATCTCTCTTGGCTTCGAGATTTCCGATCCGAAGCTCGGACGCAAGACCCAGTTTTATTTGCGCTACTGCACTGGTTGTTTTTCGCGTAACAAATTCAAAGCCGCGGCGTGGACTCTCATGATTGAACAGAATGCCGTTCACACAAAACAGACCATATGCTTCGCGGTAGTTTTTCGTTAGATGGAATCCAGCGACTTTACTGATACCGTACGGACTGCGTGGTTGAAACGAAGTTGTCTCCTTTTGTGGGACTTCGTCGGCATTTCCAAACATCTCACTCGAACCTGCGAAATAGAAGCGGCACTTTGGTCGCAATTCTCGCAAGGCAGCGAGCACGTAATGTGTTCCATTGATGTTTGTGTTCAGCGTCGAGAATCCGTCCGCAAAACTTTCAGCGACGAAGCTTTGAGCCGCGAGGTGGTAACACTCATCAAAATTATGTTGGCTGATTACGTGAAAAATACTCGGATAACTCTCGAGACTTGCGGGGTGGAGTATCAAGTCGTCAAGTAGATGTGAAATGCGGCCAAAGCGCTTTTGCGGTGCTTCCAGTGCAACCCTGCGTACCAGACCATGGACCTCATATCCCAAACCTAGAAGATGTTCAGCCAAATAACTTCCGTCCTGGCCTGTGATGCCCGAAATGAGTGCCTTTTTCGTCAAGGATTTCCCCTCAATTCAATTGCAACGGTGTCGTGGTATTTTGGCGCAACATTAGACCCTATCCGCTTCAAAAAGAGAAGACCTTCAAAAAATATTGACAGTGTTTGGTCTGACGGCCACCCTCCAGCATCCAAACAGTCATTTCAGTCATCGAAGTTGCGCTATCAAACAGCTAAGCGCATTTCCTTAAGTCTTTATTTGGTGCTTGCTTGCGGTTGCATTGGCTTCTGCATAAAATGGCCGTTCTTTATTCGACTGGTGCGGTAAATACACCTTGCGTGTGACTGCTCGGCTCCCCGAGGGCATCTAATCCGCTATCTTCGTCTTAATCTTTTTCGGAGGAATTCGTGAAGCAAGCTTTCTGGTTTTTGTGCGCTCTAATCGTGCCCACGCTCACCAGCGGTGCACTTTTGTCTGTCGAGGCCCAGACTGTCAGCCCTACGCCAGACTCATTTGTCGTTCAGCTAACGAACACACCTAATTCCGCGTTCAATTCGTTTGTCACCGACTTTACAGCAAATGGTCGGTTTGCGGTCGTCGAATCCAACGGCGACATCGCGACTCAAAACAAGAACAACGCGGACGGCAATCGCGAAATCTTTCTGATCGATTACGCGCAACGACGGATTTTCCAGATTACCAATACCAAGAGCGTTCACTTGCCGCCGCCAAGTCCAACGCCAACCCCGACGCCAACTCCAACACCCAGTCCGACACCTTCTCCGAGCCCAACACCAACTCCAATTCCAACACCTGAGGACCTAACGCAAGTCAAGATTCTGATTGAAAACAAAAACTCAATGATCAGTTCTGCGCCGCCTCTAGCTAGTGGTGCGCGCACTTACACAATCGTCTTCAGCTCGAATGCGCCAACTCCGGGAAACTTCGACGGCACCGAGGGAAATCTCGCGACTGATGCCAATCAGGAAATCTGGGTTTACACGTTACCTGCCGTTGCTGATGTTGATCTTACGTTAGGTGCTGACATTCCATTCCAGGATCTTTCTACCGGAACATTTACACAAATCACGAACACTCCGGCAAGTCGAGCTCCGAGTCCTGGTTCATCGACAGGCGCGCCTTTTTACGCTGACGACAATCGTGAGGGTACGATTAGTGACGACGGTAGGATTCTCGCGTTCACTTCAACGAGAAATCTTGTTCCGGCAGTTGGCAACACGGACGGTAATCCCGAACTCTTTTTCTACAACCGCGTCACCAGTTCGTTTGTTCAGGGAACGAATACCCACGATGTAACTCCCGGAGTGGGTTTCGTTTTCCAACAGAATCCCAATCTGTCTGCTGACGGGTCAGTTGTTGCGTTCCTCTCGAGTGCAAATCTGACAGGTAACAACAACGATTCGAACGGACAGGGGAACGGTGAGATCTACATCGCGAACTTCACTGGGTCGGCGATGACGAATGTTCGTCAGGTTACGCGGACCAGGCCGGATTCAACGACCGGTCAGAATGTGGTTGTATTTAGTCCAGGACGTCGGTTGGCTCGAGATGGTTCGATGATAAACTTTGAATCTCTTGCTACTGACCCCAAAGCAAATGCTACGACCAACAACACTTTCTCTGCTGTCTTTGTCTATACAGTCGCAACGGATAGTTTCGTACAAGTCGGACCGCGTGCTCTCCTCGTACCCGGGGATATCATTAAGCATCCGACCTTCACCGATTACGGAGGAACACTAACGCCAGGTAGCTTGATTTTCGAATCGGCTCTGAATTTCCTTCCTGACGGGACTTTTCCTGCGGCAGCTCAAGATGCGACAGGTTTAAATCCGCAGCGTGCGCCCCAGATATTCCTGACAAGTTTGCCGGCAAGTTCCTCGAGTACTTTTGCTCGACTCACCAACTCACCTGCGGTCCTCAATTTAACCTCTCGACCGATCGCAAGTGACTCACATAAGCGAATTGCCTTTAGCCATACCGCTGAATTTGGAGGGGGCAACGGCGATTCCTCAATTGAAGTGTTTTATCTGTTGACACCGCAACCGACTGCGCAGTCATCGGCAACGCTCACATTTGCAACAGGCGCGAGCAACATGCCAGTTGCGACGGCTACGCCACTTCCGAGTCCGATTCCTTCTCCCACCGCTACACCGAGTCCATCACCAGGTGTCGCGATAGGCTTTGCGCCTGGTGAACTCAGCATCACCCAATCGACAGTTCCACTTGCTCCTTCGAGCGTGTCATCGACGGGAGGAAACGAAAATACTCGCAGTCCGGCATTACCGGTTGAATTGAATGGTGTGTCTCTTTCGGTTAATGGTGCCGCGGCGGGACTCTACTTTGTTGGTGCGTCGGAGAAACAAATTAATTTCGTGACACCAATCGGTTCAGCAACAGGCCTCGCTACTATAGCTGTCAACCTTCTGGATGCAGGCGCAAACACCGACACTATCTTCCACGGGTTGGTGCAGATCGCCGGGGGTCAGCCGGACATTTTCACTACTTCAAATGGAGCGGGTGGGAGAGCCGCTGCAGTGAATGTCACTAACCCCAATATGCGCCTGCCTGAACCGTTTAGTGTGACTTCCCCTGATGCCGGTGGAAATACTGTGCCTACTGTAATTGAACTATCGGTGACGGGCGTCAGACTTGCGACAACGGCCGAGATAACAGTCACAGTTGGGACGACGGCCATATCGGGGACTAGTATTCTGTTTGTCGGACCGAATCCTGCTATGCCCGGTTTCGACATTATTCAATTCCAGCTGCCTGCCGGTTTGGCGGGAGCGGGTGATGTGCCGGTGGTGGTGACATTTACGCGGGGCGGGTTGCCT
>PSRF01000170.1 GCA_003175865.1 Blastocatellia bacterium | reverse complement strand
CTGTAACAAAGCGGTGCCAGGCCACCGCACTCCAAGGAGTTGAGGTCTATCAGTGGCTCTCTACTGAATTTTGGAGGACGAACTTCCCAACGGTACTCTCGGCGATGCTGCCGAAATATAGTGCGCCGTTGCGTTCCACGGCATTGGCAATTTCGGCATAACAATCAGGTGCACCGTTCTGCAGGTTGTCGACGACGCGCCCATTACTGTCGAGACCCAGCACAAATGAATAGTGTTTGGGTGCCGGTTGGAGAAACCGCGGGAGCCGATAGATGACTTTGCGCGCAAACGGATGCGGTAACACTTTGTCGAATACTTCATCACGCGGTGTAACCAGCGACAGCCAGAACTTACCCTTGCCGTTGGAGGAAATACCATCAGGAAACCCTGGCAGGTTACTGATGAAATCTTCCGACTGTCCCTGCTTCGCTCCAGTCAGCCAAACCCGACGGACTTTGTAGGTGCCCGTCTCAACAACAAGAACAAACGATTGATCCGGACTTACAGCGACGCCATTCGCGAAGTACAGATCACTGACAACCGTTCGTGTTGTTTGAGACTTCGGATCGTAAGCAAGAAGACGACCGTTGGGTTGGTGTTCCAACATGTCGCTTGTGAATTCCTTCATCGGAAACTTCGACGACGCTTCTGTGAAATAGATCGTTCCGTCGCCGGCAACATCGAGATCGTTTAGACATCCATATTTTCGACCGTCAATTCCTGTGCTTAACGTTCTCACCTCACCATTTGGCCCAATCGATAACAACCCGGTGATTGCATCAGCTACGATCAAGTTACTGTTTGAATCAAAGATCAATCCCAATGGACGGCCCTTCGTGTCGGCAAAGACATGAGGGTGCTTACCGTCCGGATCGAGCTGAATAATTCGTCCGTCATCAAAACCAGCGTAGATGCGTCCCTGAGCGTCGAGCGCCACATCTTCAGGTGCGTGGCCATCGCCGAGCGGCAATCGTTGTAGGTTCCGTAAGCGAGAGTTTTGTTGGTATGGGCCAGTAAGCGTTGGAGCAGTCGGCGGCGTCCAAGCGGCTGGGTTGATGGGTACCGGCGCGAGCAGTAGGTAGAGGATTCCAATTCCTACAATGAGCAGGACTAGCACAAGCAAGCGTTTGAATAATGACATAGATTCGAAAGAATTAGGATGAGAAGTTCAATAGACCGAAAACGTCGTTGAGGGGCAAACTCCCCGCTGTGA
Source organism: Blastocatellia bacterium (assembly GCA_003175865.1). Taxonomy (GTDB): domain Bacteria; phylum Acidobacteriota; class Blastocatellia; order Pyrinomonadales; family Pyrinomonadaceae; genus PSRF01. The sequence continues at coordinate 4,652 of PSRF01000170.1, read as the reverse complement.
GTATCACTAGCTTTAGAGAACAGCGAGCGGATGCAAGAGTCAACTTTCTAACAATGTAGTTGTCTTTAGCATCCGGCGCTATCGCTCGCGGTTCCCTAAAGCTCATTATTTCTGAGTTGGTGCGCGAACTACCGTTCGCCTCGCGCTGCTTCTACCTGGCTCTCGAGTTCGACCACCAGTTTGCGAATTCCGGGTTGGTCCATCGGTTCAATTAATCGCAGTGATTCGTCAAGAATGCGCCGTTGATGTTCCGGGAACTTTGGCTTGCCCGACACAGACCCTGGCTTGCCATTGTAATAACCTGCGCGTGGTGGATGAACATCGATTGTGATGTCCTTGACGACTGAAATCACCATCGTCGGAATTCCATCCGCTTCGATCGCTCGCGCAACTAAACCCATTGTTTGATGACAAAGTGGTGAGGCTGGAATCAACAGAGCTGCCTGGACCTCATACCGTGAAAGACGAGCAACAAGCTCGACAGCTAATTCGTCGACTACAGCCGCTGCGTCTGGAATAAACCCCATGATGCTCCAAAAGACCGGATTCAGTTGTCCAATGATTCCGTTTCGTTCGAACTCCAGAAGCCTTTCAATCGGAATCTGCGAATTCATGTCTTGCTGAACATCGACCGGATCGTAACCACGTGCCGAATACCTGAGATCCTCGGCGCCGACTTCGATTGGAATCTCACGATACGTGAGATCACCCTTGATACCTTCTGTATCAAAGGGTTTAGTGCCGTCGATGTATGCACCTGATGATGAGATGACGGCAAGATTCAGCATTGGCAAAGCACGACGCGCCGGCGTAAAGGGAGAACGACGATTCCTAACAAACGGATAATCGCCGTCGATGTTGTCCAACGATTTGTTGCCAATCCTCTGTAGCCAATCACTAAATCGTCGACGCCAATCGTCAATGTCTTCAATAATGTCCACCACGAGTCTTAGTTCCTCATTTAATATCAGTTTCGCAATCCACGCCCAATCAACACAATTGTGATGAGGGCGGCAATCATAGCAAGGCCCAACGCGTTCACCGAGTACACATGCAAGCTGCTGAAGGAAATTCGGCGTGGATCATCTATCGGTACCTGGTCGATTGGCAAGTACATCGCAGCTCGCAGTGCGCGCATGCGTGCAGCAATCACCCAGTGACCGACGGCAGTAGTCAGCAGCATTATCGCAATGCATGCAGTTTCGATTATTAGCGCAAATCGAGAGGTTCGTGAGACGAACAATGTCAACAGTAGCAAAAGTGCAATGAGACATCCGGAGATGTTAACGACTGATAGTGTTCGCGTGATTATCGAGCCTGCGATCTCGTTCGCGTTCGGCAGATCAAAAGCTCGCAATACACTGAATACTGCAGGAGCCACGACTGCTCCAAAGAACAGTGCCGCGCCGAGCCATAACGAGAGCACAGCAAGCCTGGATATTGAAATGAAGGTCATCAGACTATGGCACGTTATGCAATTTATGGACTGTGCTAGTCAAACTCATCAATCTCTGCACGTAAACGAATCTTGGGTGGCGTAGTCTCCGGAGCCTGCAACACTCTTGGATCTGGAACTGTTAACAACCAACTCAAGCAACTGTCCAGCTGCAATTGATATTCCATTAAATCCAAAGACATGAACACCGAACAGCCAAGCTTTTCAAACTTTTCCTTCGCACGTTGATACATCTGGCGCGCAGCCCCCGGTCGCCCAATCTCCAGGTGATGGAAGGCGACTGCCGATTGAATCATCGCCTGAAGAAACAGTTTCTCGCGTGGTCCAACTTCTCCCATCCACCGATCTTCCCAAACGTCGTGTGCGGCATGGAACTCCCCGGCATTGTATAAATCAATTCCGGCTATGTATTCGACGGGATAAGCGAGGATGTGCGCGTCAGTGTAGGCCGCCTGATTGGTTTCGTTCTCGTTCATCAACACAACAAATGTTCGATAAGCTTTAGCTTGTCGATTACTCGCGAAACGTTCTTTCCGAATCATACGACAAGCTAGAGCTTATCGGACATTGATCAGGATCTCCTCGATGCGATATGCGTGAAGCAGATCATGAAGTGCGAGATGACGAAACATCGTAAAAATCGAGTACCTGGCGTACTCGGGATGATCGCCGGTACGCTGCCAATCAGCTTCTGAAAGTCGCCCCAGTTTTTCGACCAGCTTACCGCGATCACTCTCAAAACGAGATAACGCCTGGTCCAGGTCAACCTGAAGATAAGCACTTTCAGAACCCATTGCTTGATCGAGGTCGTATGGCCGGATTCGAGGGTGATTCTCAGTGAGCATCAAGTCCAGACGAGTGAAGAACAACGAGTGGACTTCAGCGAGATGGCAGGCATGTTCATGTGCAGACCAGCGTCCCGGTTTTGGTCGTCGTTTTAGAAGGTCGGTCGGTATTTCCCGAACAAGAGGAATGATTATTCCCGGCGCGTTGGCCAGCGATGTTAGAACAGCTTGTGAATCCTGCATCGACCTTAGCTTCGCGTTAATCTTGCCGCGATGATCTTTGCTACCGTCGCTCCGCTGCCTGCTGCGCCACTAATCGTGGGCGCCAGCGGATTTGCCACATCACCGATCGCGAAAACTGAAGACAGCGAAGTTTCATGTTCATGGTTTACAGTGACGTATCCCACATCGTCCAAGATCAATTGATCTCGAAAGAGCTCAGTGTTGGGGTCAACCCCGATTCTTATCAAAACGCCAGCAACTGCGATCTGGAACGGTTTCAGACCCTCCCGTCGTTTCACTTCCACTGCCTCTACTCGATCGTTTCCCATGATACGCGTGACGACTGACTCGGTAAAAACAGTGACGGAGTGATTCGATTGCAACCGTTCCCTCAGTTCCTGACGCGCTCGTAACTTTTTTCCGCGGTGAACGAGCGTAACGGTTGCGCATAATTCCGACAGAAGAGTAGCGTTTTCAACCGCAGAGTCGCCTCCGCCAACAACGCAAACATCTTTTCCGCCATACAGCTCGCGGTCGCGTGCGCCGGATTCGATAATACCCTTGCCCATGAATTCGGCCTCACCTGGAATTCCCAGTTGACGTCGGCGCACACCAGTTGCGACAACAATGGCAATGGCCTGAAGTTGTTCACCGCTGCGAAGAACAATGCGCTTTGCCTTTAAGTCGGCGGAGACGATGTCGGCTTGAGTCCAGAGATCGAAATCACCCGCTTCCGTGTGCGCGGTGAACTTCTCTAAAAACTCTTTGCCATCGCTCGCTTGCAGTCCGGGGTAGTTTCCGATTGGGTTGTAGATCTGTTTGAGTTGTCCGCCGACATCGGTTTCACGTTCGAGGAGCAGAGTGTCTAGACCGAGGTCGTCACACCAAAACGCCGCAGTTAGACCAGCAGGCCCAGCTCCAATGATGATGACGTCGTGCATCTAGAAAGAACCCGAATGCCAGTGTCCGATAAGCTTCAGCTTGTCGAATATTTTCGAAACTTCCTACAACCGAATCATACGACAAGCTGAAGCTTATCGGACATTACGCCAACGTTCTTTAACTAAGCTGCAACACCAACCTCGGCAAACGCACTCGCCACGATATCCGGCTGCAATTGCGACGGTGCCAGCACTCCTTGTTTGTCGATGAACTTCAATGCCGACGTCATCTCGCGATTGTCTTTTTGCCAGCTGCCTGAAGTGCTTGTTTCCCTGTCGCTCAAGAATTGGATCGCTCGATCCAAATTGCGCCGCTCGACGCGCGGTCTCACAACCGTTTCAGCCCACGAATAATAAGGATAGTCGAGTCGATAGAACCAACCAGTCTCTGTTGGTATTCCGATGACAAAGAAGGAACCGCGCGCATAATGTGAGATTGCCGTGAACGGAGCGCCATGACGGGTCGGATTGAAGCCTTCACCGCTAAACACTTCAGGTGCGAGTGTGACAAGTGACACTCCCGAATCGAGCTCGGTTACTGTGGATTCTCCACGCTCGAAACTTTCCACTGCGTCAGATATCTTCTTCCAACCATCTCTCCACAGGGGCTCGAATTCGTTGACGTTTTTAAGCAAACGCTCCACTTCAGGTAAAACAACCTCGTAAGCGCGTGCATCGTCATCCACTTCTTTTCCTTCGAGGAAACGAGCGAAGGGCGAGCCAGCATCGACGTTCGGACTTGCCTGATCCGAGCCCTGAATCGTGAGACTGATGCGAATGCCTGCGTCACTCGAGAACTCAGAGAAATCTCCCGCTTCCGCCGCAGCTATCAAGAGTTCGCGGTATCGCAACGAGTGCTCGCCGTTAAGTACGGTCCAGCACGAGAGAACGCCGTCGGTATCAAAGTGATTATTTGTGACGAGCTCAATATTCTTCGTCAGTGATTTTTGATTTGGCGAAGCAACAAGATTCAGTGCGATCTCCGTAGATGTATCGGCCTTAACTTCTGCGGGAGTTTTGTTTCCTTCCCAATGAGAAAAATGGATGCTGTTGGGAACTGTGCCATCGACAGACAACTTAGGAAGATCGGCTATTTGCTCTGTGTAAAACTCGAATCTCATAGCGAAAGCCTTTCGTTCGAAGGGATGTAAAGAGTGTAGCGCAAACGCATTGGAATGTCCGATGTTGCAATGTCCGATTGTCCGATTGTCCGATAAGCTTTAGCTTGTCGGCATCCTTGCGGTCTCT
>PSRF01000188.1 GCA_003175865.1 Blastocatellia bacterium | reverse complement strand
ACGTTCGTTACGAACAAGGCGCGACAACGAGCTGTCGCAATAAAAGACGGTGAATTCGATGGCAGTGACTTTGCCGGTGTTGAGGACGACGCGCTCATCAACGCTTATAAGAGTCGGATGGAACTCATTTATCTAATGTTTCCGCTGGCAGGTCCGAGCGACGAAGAGGAGAGATTGTTTTTCCCGCCAGATATAAAGGCGATGTTCAATAGAAAAGCGCCGACTACCCCACAGGAGTTTCCATCATTCACCACGCAACTTGAGCGCGATGCTAAAGGCTTTCGCGTACATCTCGACAACCTCGCGGCAAAGTATCCCTCAGTCGCTGAACGCGTTCGAAAATTCAAGAGCGATTTGGTAACGGGCGACTTTGGACCACCAAAAACTTCTCGAGTCGAGCCAATAAAGTATTCCGGTGGCGGTGGAGTGTTAAGCGAAGGCGAATCTTATTACCAGATCGAAGGCTACACGGTTGTGCGCGAGAACGGGCAGATGAGGATCGCGGGAATTCGATTCTTCACAAGACTGTTTTAGCCTTAAAACTGGCACTATTTAGTGAGTATCTTGTCAACAATATTTGCGATAAGCGGTTTGTGAAGAATAGTGATGAGATTGGCAAAGAAGAATTATCTTTAGCTGATGCTATAACTCACCTACTTGAAGAGTGTCGGATGGTTCTCCCAGGCATTCAGGCGCTCTTTGGCTTTCAACTCATAGCCGTTTTCAACACCACGTTTAGTGAGAAACTCACCCATATTCAACAAAAGCTTCACCTCGGAGCTATCGGTCTGATCTTAATCTCAATTGCGTTGGTAATGACTCCGGCAGCTTACCATCGGTTGACTGGTCCAAGACTAGTGGATGCCGCCTTTATCGAAGTAGCAACGCTATTGTTGGTTTTATCGATGTTTCCGTTAATGGTCGCGATCTGTCTGGATGTTTATCTGATCGCAACCCTGATTTTGCATAATGGATTGCTAAGTGGACTGCTCTCTTGCTTCTTTTTACTTCTTTTCGTGAGTCTGTGGTTTGTATTTCCGCGGTTGAAAGGAAGGGCAACGAACCACAGGCGTAGGAGTTCATGATTAACTGAGTACGAACAAGGGCCGCAGTCCCCGTCAGAATTTCATGAACCACTCGTGCCTGATCTGCAAAGAGCTTTACGCAGCCATCACCCGATATCCGACTTCATTCAGGGCCAGCTTTGTTCCACTCAGCAGTTGATCGATCTGACTAATGCTTTCAACGCCCACTACAAACGCATCCACAACTCCCGACTCAACCTGAAACTTGAAACAATCTGCTGGTGATAAAGCGCGATCACCATCGACGATGTCCCCTTGTCCAACGACCTTCATCCCGATCATCCCCTGTCCCTTCGCGCGCATCTTGCTGAATAACGAACGCATTGTTTCGACGTTACCGTCCATGTGCGACTCGCGTGGGTTCCAACGGACTTGATTGATCTCAACCCAATCGCTTGCGGCCGCAGACTGCAGTGCACCAAAATCGTGACACGTAATTCCGCACGCGCGAATCTTGCCTTGCTTCTTTGCGTCGGAGAACACATCCATCACTTCGCGGTAACGTGTGGGCCAATCAGCAATGGTGACGTGATGGATGATCAGCGAATCAATGTAATCAGTCTCAAGTTCTCTCAGAAAGCGGTCGATGTCTTCACGTACAAATTGGCCGTTGCGGCTGTCAGATTTGGTTTGGATGACATATCGATCACGTGGAACACCCTTCATGGCCAATTTGAAAGGTGTATGTGACCCATAAGCATCGGCAAGATCGAAGAAGTTGATTCCCTGGTCCAGCGAATGGCGCATGAGTTTGGTGAAGTTGTCCTGGCCCAGACGAGTTTGATTCGAATGACGACCGTAACCAATGCTGCCGGTGCCAATCCCGACAACGGACACTTTTACTGCGCTTCTGCCTAGTCGCACCTGATCGCCTGGATTTTTGATGGAACGATCGATGATGAATGCCGGCGCACTCTCGACCGGCTTTGCTCGCATTAGATTGTCGACGGCAACACCACCGACAACGCACGCACCAGTTGCTGCGACTGCGGTCCCGACAAATTCTCGCCGATTCAGTTTAGACATGACCGTTCCCTCCTTTTCGCAAGTTAACGCCGTTAACTTTTGCGAGGCTGTGACTCTGACCGGGGACAATTGAATGGCTGAACTTTAACTTGTTTGACGACCGCAAACAATAAAAACTCGTCAGGTGAGAAGCGCTCGAGTAGCGAAGAGTTGCTCAATCCGTGGTGGTACACTGATGTTCCAGGATCTCGGAGTCTTCGAGACTGAAGGAGGTATTAGAACAGGACCGAAGCGACTGTTTTCAGGTTGTTGTCAATCCATCAGACGTCAAACAGTCGCTGCGTTCCCATTCCAAACGCGAACATCTAATACTGGAAGAGCAGGCGTCCCGCCTGCTAGTTTCGTTAATTGAATGACCGCCGCCGTTCTGGTCACCAGAGATCAGTTTGGGTTAGGAGTAATTGGAGTTAGATTACGTGGAGTCGACGCCGGAATTGAACCGGCACCTTCTAAGTTACGAATCTCAACCGGGCCCTCCTTTGCGTTTCCTTACGTTTCGTTCACTCCCGAGGAGTGACATGTTTCTTGCGAGAGCCCTTCATTAAACTCCTTGCGCCGAAGTCCGCGGCAGAGCTTTAGTCAGTCCTACGGCTAAATATCTCGCTCTGCCGGGAGCAAACCTCGCGATCCTGCGTTAGTCAGGCCAGTAAAACCAGCCGCTCACGCAACTTCACGAATTCATCGGCAAAACCTCACTCAGTCTTCAGTACTTCCTCGGCAAAGAACCGGTTTCCTGCTGGTGAACATTCACCACTTCAAGAAGGAGCCGAAAATGCAACATCAAACTGTACAAAGTCAGCTACTATCGCTGTTCTCAATCCGCTGGCCCTTACTGCTGACATTAGGCTTGATGCCGGCCTTGGCTGTGCCTGGGCAGGGCCAACCTCGCTTGAAGACTACGGCTCCTGTATATGTTGAGACCGAGACCGAAGGCTTAACTGAAGAAACTCTTGATCGGAAAATCCGCGACTACAATATAGTCATAACCTTCAACCCCACCTCGGTGATGGCGCATTTCAATCGTGGGCGCCTCCTCGAGGCACGAGGAAATCCCGACGCCGCCCTGGTTGATTACAGCACGGTGATCAATCTCAAGCCTCGCTACGCTCCTGCTTACAATCATCGAGCGCTCATCTATTTCTCCAGAGGTCGGAGCGATGAAGCCATCAGCGATTGGAATCGCGCTATTCAGATTGATCGACAGTATGCAGATGCCTATACCAATCGTGGAGTCGCTTTAGCAGCAAAGGGAGATGTTGATGCAGCCTTTCAGGATCAAAATCGCGCCATTGACTTGGACCCGAAGCTCGCAAACGCTTATTACAATCGCGGAGTTCTGCAAATGACGAAAGGTGATCTTATCTCAGCAGCCGCTGATTACGATCAAGCGATCAAACTGTCACCAAAGTTTGACGATGCTTATGTCAATCGAGGCACTGCCTATTTCGGGTTGAATGAATTCGAACAAGCACTCACAAGTTACCAACAGGCCATACTTCTCAATCCTGATAGGGCGGACGTCTATCTGAACCGCGGAATAGTGTATTTGGTTCTCGGTCGTGATTCGGAATCAGCCAAAGACTTCGCGAAGTGTCTTGAACTCGATCCTTCGCTAAAGCCGTCGCTCGACAATAGAATGCAGATCGCAAGAAAACGCCTAACTCGTCAAATGCGTTAATCTGGTCTGGGCAGCTTGAAACTATTCTCTGCGCAAGCTCTGCGTCCTCTGCGCCTCGGCGGTTTTGCTTTGTGAATGTATTACCGCTGAGACGCAGAGAGCGCAGAGGTTGCGCAGAGGAAATCAAACGCATCACTTCCCACTTTTTCTCCTGGTCCGCAATCTTTATTACATGGGTGCAATCGATAATCCACCTTTGCAACCTCGAGTCTGAAAGCTATACTCTGGCCCATCCTTCAGCTTCAGACCGGAGGTTGTCCAGTGAACAAATTCCGGGTCGGCGAGTTCCTCATCGAGTCAGAGCTTAACAACATCACCGGCAGCGAACAGTCGAGTAGGGTTGAGCCAAAAGTGATGCAGGTGCTGCTCTGCCTTGTTGAGCACGCTGGTGATGTGGTCACCAAAGAAGAGCTCATCCGCACTGTTTGGAGGGATACGTTTGTTACCGATGATGTCTTGACGCGATCGATATCCGAGTTGCGGAAGGCATTTAAGGACCAGAGTAAAGAGCCTCACTACATCCAAACGATTCCCCGAAGCGGTTATCGCCTGATCGCAAAGGTAGAGAAAGATCCCGCCTCAATAAGTAATGAAACAAAAGTAACTAAAGCCGACGTTCCTAAGACGCCGTCCGCTTCGAACGTGGGCCCTCTCGTTGGTCCAGTGAAGGGCCTTATGAAGGTTGTCTTTGCGACGATCGGAAGTGTGCTGATCCTGGTTGCCATAATCGTCGGGATTCTTTTGTTCTACGTCTCACGCCATCAAACCACGGTTGATGCGAAGGCGATTGGGTCAATCGCGGTCCTCCCACTTGTTAGTGTTGATTCGGATCCTGACACTGACTACATTGCTGATGGAATTACCGACAATATTATCGACCGTCTATCACAACTACCCAATCTAAGAGTCATTTCGAGTACTGCCGTAGTCCACTACAAAGATCGGCAAATTGATCCTCGGACTATTGGACCTGAGCTCAGCGTTGAGGCTTTGCTGACGGGCCGTTTGGTTAGGCGAAGTGATAATTTGACTATCAGTCTTGAATTGGTAAACGCTAAGGACAATACGCATATCTGGGGGGAACAATACGAACGCAAATTGTCCGACCTTCTTGCTGTGCAGCGAGAGATTCCACTTGATGTCTCGGAAAAGCTTCGATTAAGGCTGAGCCGGGAGTCGAAAGAGCGATTAACTTATGTACATACCGACAACCCAGAGGCTAACAATCTTTACTTGAAGGGCCGGTATGCGTGGGAAAAGTGGACGCCGGATGGAACGAGGGAAGCTATTCAGTTTTTCGAGGAAGCGATCAAGAAAGATCCTGGCTACGCCCTTGCTTATGCCGGGCTCGCCGATGCGTATGTGATACCAACTGGACTCGGATGGGAAGGACTGCCTCCCCAGAAGGAAGCACGTAGTCGGGCAAAAGAGTTCGCCACGAAGGCTCTCTCGCTTGATCCTCAACTGGGCGAAGCTCATGCTGCGTTGGCGCAAGTTATTCTTTACGATGACTGGGACTTTTCGGGCGCCGAACGAGAAATTAAAAAGGCCATTGAACTGAATCCCAGCTATGCTCGAGCTCATCTCTATTATTCACACTTGTTGGACATATTGGGTCGGTTCGACGAATCATTTGTCGAGAGTAAGAAGTA